>JBKJOD010000138.1:0-6370 GCA_046593245.1 Phycisphaerales bacterium | reverse complement strand
GATTGTTGCCTGTCTTTCGTGGCATGGGCTTACCAGCCCATGTTTCGAGCGCTTCGCCCGAAGTCACTGTCAGTCTTGCCTGCGCACACGTCAATACCAAATCTCTCGGCCGCGGCGGCCGAGACATGGGCTCGAAAGCCCATGCCACCACATCAATGCTCCCACCCCATCTCCGCAGCGTCCAATACGCGCTCGTCGCCCATTTCCAATCCACAGCCGTTTCCCGAAATCACGCGCCCGATCCGGGTCGCGATTGCGACATCAATCTTTGTCCCGGCTGCCGCGCAGAAGAGCAACTCATAGTCCTCCCCATCCCCCGCCGCGCTCACCACATCCCGCGCCTCCGGATGCAGCGGAATCCGCGATCCTTCGATCACCATCCGTACGCCCGACGCCGCAGCCATCCGGCCCGCATCGCGCCCCAGCCCGTCGGAGACATCCATCATTGCGTGCAGGTCCGCTCCGAGTGCATCGCACAGCCGCGTGCCCTCGCGCACGCGTGGCTCAAAGGTCAGGTGCCGCCCGCTCACCAGCGATCCGCCGATCCTGCCGGTCACCCAGACCTCATCGCCGATCCGAGCTCCGGAGCGCAGCACCGGCCCGCGCGTTCCATGTGGAACACCGATCACACTTACACCCAGAACCAGTGACGAGTTTGCCGCTCCCGCCGCAATGTCCCCACCCACCAGCGGGGAACCGAATGTTCGTCCCCAGTGGGCCAGCCGGGCGCAGAGTTCATCAGCGTGTGGATATCTCGCTGGCAACACACCACTGGCCATTCCCCAGCGAGGCGTTCCGCCCATTGCTGCCATATCAGACACCGCCCGCGCGATCGCTTTCCGCGCAATGAGGTCTACGGGCGTCTCAGAAGTGAAGTGCCGCCCTTCCACCACCTGATCCACCTTGAGCAGCAGTTCCTCGCCGCTACTGGTCCGGACCACAGCGCAGTCGTCGCCGGGGCCGACGATGATGCCCGGGAACGCCGCAGCGAGGTCGGCGGATCGAGCGAAGATGTTGCGGTGCAGGTCGGATTCACGCATGACACAAAAGGGTATGAGCCCGGAACAGAGGCCCGGGCGCACGCCCGGGCAGTCTTGCGGTCGCCGCGCGGCGTTGCCCGGGCGTGCGCCCGGGCCTCTGTTTTGCTATCCTCCGACGTGACCACTCGGGAAGTGCATGTGGACGTCCTCATCTTCGGCGGCGGCATCGCCGGGTTGTGGACGCTCGCGCGGCTTCGCAAAGAGGGGTACTCGTGCCTACTGCTGGAATCCAACGCGCTGGGCGCGGGGCAGACCATCGCTAGCCAGGGGATCATCCATGGCGGCATCAAGTACGCGCTCACCGGCCAGCAATCCGCGGCGAGCAAGGCGATCGCGGAGATGCCGGGCATCTGGCGGGCGTGTTTGAAAGGCGAGGGTGAGGTTGATCTGCGGGGTGTGCAAGTGCTGAGCGAGCACCAGTATCTGTGGACTGTGCCGGGCTTGCTCGGCCGTCTGGGCGGCTTCGCCGCGTCGGCGTCGATGCGGGCCGGGGTGGATCGGGTGCCGCAGGAGTTGCGTCCGGAGTTCTTGCGTGATGCGGCCGATGTGTATCAGGCGGATGAGCCGGTGCTCGAGACTCGGTCGATTCTTCACGCACTCGCGAACGTGGTGGGGGAGAACTGCCGATGCGCACACGTCCCAACGCTCTCATCGAGCAACGGATCGAGTGTGGAGTCGGTGGCTGTTCCGATGGCCGCGTCTTCCGAGGCGATTGATATTCACCCCCGCGTGATTGTGCTCGCAGCCGGGCAGGGCAATCAGCGGCTGATGTCGCAACTCCCATTCGCGTTTCCGCTTCGCCAGCAGGTGCGTCCGCTGCACATGGTGATGGCGCGGAACACGCCCGGCCCGATGTTTGCGCATTGCGTGGCGGCATCAACCACGCCACGGCTGACGATCACATCCGGCAAACTCGGTGATGAGTGGGTCTGGTACATCGGGGGCAAGATCGCCGAGGAGGGTGTTGCTCGAACGCCCGAAGCCCAAATCGCGTACGCACACGAAGAACTGCGTGCATGCCTGCCGAATCTCGATCTTGGCCGTGTGCCGTTTGCCACGCTCCGCATCAATCGCGCGGAGGGTGTTCCTGCGAACTCGGCTGATACTGATACTCCTTCGCGTCCGGACATGCCGACCGTTGCGAGCGCCGGGAATGTCATCGTCGGCTGGCCCACGAAACTCGCATTCGCGCCGCTCTTTGCGCGACAAGTCGTTGAGCATGTGAAGAGGTTGGCCATCGCTCCCAGCGGGAATGCTCCGACTCCGACTCACATAGGAACTCGCGTGCTTGCCGCGAAATACCCGTGGGAAACCTCAACGCAGGAACACGACAAGTCGGTCGTAGAAATCGAGGTCCCATGGACCTGATTCCCCTCGGTCGCACCACGCTTGTCGTGTCGCGGCTGGGACTCGGCACGGTCCGTCTGGGCCGCACCCGCGGCCTGAAATACCCGGGTTCCGAATCCGGCGAGCCGCTGCCGCTCCCCACGGATGAACAGGCAGTCGATCTGCTCCGTACCGCCGCGGACTTGAGCATCAATCTCATCGACACCGCGCCCGCGTATGGGGTGAGTGAGGAACGGCTCGGCGGACTGATGTCGCGGCATGGCTGGTTTGGCGGGCGCGATCGCTGGGTTGTTTCCACCAAATGCGGCGAGGAGTTCAATGATGCAGCGAGCGCAGTGGGGGAGGCCGGCTCGCGCTTCAACTTCACGCCCGAATACACCAAGACCAGCGTTGAGCGTTCGCTCCGCCGGCTAGACATCGACACGCTCGACATCGTGCTGGTGCACTCGGATGGACGCGATGAGTGGATCATCAATCAGGCGGGGACGCTGGATGCACTGCGCGAACTCAAACGCCGCGGCCTGATTCGCGCTATTGGCATCTCTACCAAGACCATCGACGGCGGCCTGCTCGCGCTCCGCGAATCCGCCGGGGCGTGTGATGTGGTGATGCTGCCATACTCGCCACTGGATCGTGCGCACGCGGTTGTCATCGACGCCGCGCGGCATCGCGGCGTCGGCGTGCTGGTGAAAAAAGCTCTGGGCAGCGGGCACACCGCGGAGTTGCTTGCCAAGATGCCGCCGGATATTCGTGCGGCAACTGGTGACCCGATCGAGGCCGCGATGCGTTTCACGCTGGGCCGCGCTGGGGTGGGCAGTGTGATTGTGGGAACGACGAATCCGCAGCATCTGCGGGCGAATGTGGCGGCAGCGGAGCTCGCGACCGCTCTGATATAAGTTTGAAGCGACGCATTCGGCGTCTTCGATGAGGTGCCCGTGTCGTGCATCACTGGCGGACAAGCCGCCAGTGCCAAGAACACTGCTCAATCACCCCGCGATTGGGAGCCCTTACCCACGGCGCTTGGATTGAATGCGTTCCATGGCAGGCACCCGGATGTTCCGTGCCAGCCCGATCAGCCCCATGAAGCGGATGATCTCGTAGCTGAGATCAAACTGCCACCATGCAAGGCCGTGCCGCGCACTGGTGGGGAAGGCGTGGTGGTTGTTGTGCCACCCCTCGCCCATCGCCAGCACGCCCAGAATCGGGTTGTTGCGGCTGTGGTCGTGGCTGTTGAAGGGACGCGAGCCCCAGATGTGACAGACCGAGTTCACACTCCAGGTGACATGGTGAACCAGGAAAATCCGGGCCAGCCCGCCCCAGAGGAAGCCCAGGAGAACACCCGTCCACGTCATGGTCAGCAAACCGCCCAGGGCGGCGGGTATCAGCAGGCCCAGCAGCACCCAGAGCGGGAAGAGGATGCTGACGGTCTTGATCATTTTGTCCTTGTCCAGATCGCGGACGTAGCGGCCCATGCCAGCGGCCTTGCGCTTGAACAGCCAGCCCGCGTGGGCGTGCCAGAAGCCGCGGATGACGCCGAGAACGCCAGACCATGTGCCACGCGAGGCGTGCGGAGAGTGCGGGTCGCCTTCATCGTCTGAGTGCTGATGGTGCGAGCGGTGGACGGCGGCCCACTCGATGATCGACCCCTGCATCGCCATCGATCCGAAGACGCCGAGCATGAACGCGACCGGGCGCGAGGTGCTGAACGATTTGTGCGTGAAGAAGCGGTGGTACCCGACGGTGATTCCCAGGCCAGAGACGATGTACATCCCGGCCATGATCCCGAGGTAGACCCAGTTAAAGGCAATCCCCCAAAGCAGGAAGATGGCCGTCGCCAAGCCGATGAAGGGAAGAATGACCCCGAGCAGGTTTGCGATCCGCGTGGAGAGGGTCGTGGTGTGAACCTGATCCTCGAGCGGGAGATCCTTCTTGCGGACGCGGGCGGGCGGGGCAATCGTCTTGGGGTTCACTGGCGGGACAACCGGCGACGAAACGGATTGTGATTGTGTGGTCAGCATAGTTGTGGCGTCATTCGCCAAGGAAAGGATAGCCGAATCCCCGCGCCGCTCGCGGGATGAGGGAGTCATCATAATCGGTCCTACGCCGCGTGGAACGTCAAGGTTGCGAAAGCCGAATATCCGACACTGATCCGAGGGAAACCCGGCTGCCGGAATGGCATGGCAGGGTGCTACGGTCAGGCGCATGCCAACCCCGCAACCACAGCCCGTTCTACTTCCAACTCCTCAACGGATCGAGATGAAGGGGCAAACTGCGCGCCGTCCGGCGTGGCTGGATGAGGCCATCGAAGATCTCTGGCGGCAGGTCTGCGGACATGTACCCAAATCGTGCGACACAACGCGGATCATGCTCGACGAGCATCGGGACGACCTTCCGCCAATCGGCTATCGACTGTCGATTGAATGTGAAGATTCGGGGTTGGCGAGAATCTCGGTGGCATCACGGAGTCGAGAGGGGTTGCGACACGCCGCCGCGACGTTGCGGCAGCTCTGCCGCGCGTATCCGGACCCGGGCGAACTGCCGTGTCTGGTGATTGAGGACTCACCCGCCGGTGGCTTCGCCACTCGGGGCGTGATGCTGGATGTCTCCCGCGACAAAGTACCGACGATGGAGCAGTTCCGGGAGACGATTGATCTACTGGCATCGCTGAAGTTCAATCATCTGCAGCTCTATACGGAGCACACGTTTGCGTATGAAGGGCACGAGGACGTGTGGAAGGACTGGTCGCCGCTCACGCAGGGTGAGGTGCGGGAGCTGGATGGATACGCCGCGGCACGCGGGATCGAACTGGCGGCCAACCAGAACTGCTTCGGGCACCTTGCAGCGTGGCTGAAGAAGTCGGGGTACGAGCATCTGGCGGAGATCGAGGGGAACAACGCATGGTATTTTCACCAGTGGGAGCGGCGCGGGGCGTTTTCGCTCTGTCCGGTTGAGCCGAAGGCGGAGCATTTTGTCGAGGCGTTGCTCGATGAGTTGCTGCCCTGTTTCACATCCAAGCTCGTGAACATCGGGTGCGATGAGACGTTCGATGTGGGATGGGGACGATCCAAGCAAGAGGTGGACCGACGAGCCCGAAGCGCCAGCGAGGAAGACCGAAGCCACGCCCGGGCGGAGCTGTACTTCGAGTTTGTGCAGAAGATCGCGAAGGCCTGTGAGAAGCACGGCAAGCGGCCGATGATGTGGGCGGATATCGCGCTCACGCATCCGGAACTGCTGGGCATGATGCCCAAGGGGATGATCGGGCTCGCGTGGTGGTACGAGCCGACGGAGAAGTTTGAGAAATGGGTGGCCGCGATCAGGGGTGCGGGGCACGAGGCGTGGGTCTGCCCGGGGACATCAAGCTGGCGGACCTTCACGGGGCGCACCGCCGAGCGGCGCGGCAACATCGCCGACGCGGCGGAGCAGGGATTGAGAGGCGGGGCGACGGGGTTCCTCATCTGCGACTGGGGAGATATGGGGCACCGGCAGCAATGGCCGATCGCGCTGGCCGGCATCGCTCAGGCGGCGGAAGCGGCGTGGAACCCGGGGGGCGCGCGGACGTTTGATGCGCGTGCGACCGGGTTGCATGTGCTGCGTGAATCCACGGAACTCGGCGTGTGGCTCGAAGAACTCGGCGAGTGCGACCGGCCGATCCGGCAATCGGCAAAGGTGCTCAACGCGAGTGCTCTGTTCAACGACTTGCATCCGCCGGTGCCGGGGCAGCTCAAGGCGATCACGCACGAGGTCGATGCGACGGTGGAGGAGTGGGCCGCCGCGCGGCAGCGAATGGAAGAGTTGCGGGCATCGCGGCCCCCGATTGCCAATGAGCAGTTGCGCAAGGAGCTGGAGCACGCGATCGAGTGCGCGACCTTTGCAGCGGATCACGCGATCGCGGCGCGGGATGCGACGGTGCTGCACAGCACACGCGAATCGCTCATCACGCGATGCGAGGCGATCCGCGCCGAACACGAGCGGCTCTGGCTGAA
>JBKJOD010000455.1:0-4730 GCA_046593245.1 Phycisphaerales bacterium | reverse complement strand
ACGAAGTTCACGAGGTTGCTGGTGACGCCACGACGGCGATCGGCGCGGACCTCGTTCCCCAGTGAATCAAAGAGACGGAGCACGGTCTTGAGCGGGCCGGTGGTCACGTTGAGCGAGGCGGTGATGGTGGTGCCGGAGCCCGCGATGAAGCGGAAGAGGTCCACATCGCGCAAGCCGTACGCGCCATCGCCCAGATACGCGCCAAAGGTTCTCGAACCGGTGCCGTCGATCGCGGTTTCGGTGGCCAGCAGCGTGGTGTCGTTGAGCTCGAAGGGGCCGGTGATGTCGTTAACGTGCGTGAACGTAATGGACCAACTGATGAGCGTGCCGGTGTCCAGCGGCTTGAGGTCCTGCACGCGGAGCGTCCAGATACCCAGCGCGGTGCGATTCTTGAACGGTGTGAGCTCGGTCTCGGGCTGGAAAGTGCCCGTGAATGGAGCCGTGCCGGAGGCGATGGTGCTCAGGGCGGTATCGCTGAAGACCGTGCTGGTGAGATTGGTGCCCGAGCCGCCGCGCCGGTTGAAGAGGGTCACGACGTCGCCCGCAGGGCCGGTCAGCGTGATGAGCAGATCGGAGACGAAGGTGTGGGCAATGCTCAGGGACACAGTCAGGTCGGTAATGCTGCGACCGTCGGTCACGTTGATGGTGCTGAAGATCTCGCCCTGCACGGGGATCGGCAGTGGGGTGCCGCTGCCGGTGCGGGTGATGATCTGCGGGCCGCTGGTGGCGACGTTTACGTCAAGCGCGAACACGCCGACAGAGCCGCCGGAGGCACGCCCGGTCTCAATGTCCGGGCGATAGGTCGTGCTGGGGAACGCGCTGATGGCGATGTAGTAGAAGCCCGCGCCGCCGACGAAGACCTGGAGCTTGGAGTCCAGCCCCTCAAAGTTGTCGTTGTGCGCGACCTCGTTGCCAGCGGAGTCGAAGATGCGAAGATAGGAATCCAGCCCCGAGTAGACGGGGAGCGAGCGGGCCCGCACGGCCGCGCTGATGAGCGAGGGACCGCTGGCATAGATCTTGAAGATGTCCACGTCCGAGGTGGGGTTCACGCCGTCGCCGATGTAGAGATCGTCAATGGTGGCCGAGCCGGTGGTGTTCAGGATGATGGGCGAGGCGGTGGCACGGGTGTCGTTGGGCTCGTATGGCCCGCGGAAGGAGATGATGTTGAAGTCGTAGACCTCGTCGGTGCCGGCGGCGGCATCACCGTTGAGGCGGTTGCCGGCACTGTCGCGGAAGTGATCGGCGCGAAGAATGAGCCGGTACAGGTCGCGCGGCAGTGCGCTGCCAAAGTTGATGGTCAGGTGGTTGCCCGTCAGCGTGACCATGCCAGCGGAGATGGCAACGGAGGTCTCCGAACCATTGAAGGAGGAAGCGCCGTTGGCACGCTTCAAGTCCAGATCGACAAAGATGTTCGTGGAATCAAAGAATGTGAGATCCACCGCGCCGGAGAACAGCACATCGATTTTCGTCACGTTTGCCGACTGCGTGCCCGGAGAAATGGTGGTGACGAAAAGGCCCTCGGCTCGAGATGAACTCACTGCGCGGAACGCGTTGATGCGACCGCCCGTGACACACTTGCCTGCCAGCGCGGGAATCGGATCGACGCTGCTGAACAGGCCGGTGCGCAGTGCAGACTTGTCCGCGTTGCGGTTGACCGAGGCCATCAGACCGAGCAGCCCGGTGACATAGGGTGCGGCGCACGAGGTGCCCGCGAACCACTCGTATCCGCCGCCGACCTGCGTGGAGGGAGCATCCTTGCCGGGCGCTCCAAGATCGACCGTGACCAGACCGTATTGGGAGGCGGAAGTAGGGCCGTTCCACACGGCCAGGTTGTCCTTGTTGTCCGTGGCGGCAACGGAGATGATGAAGGGATTGGGATAGCTGGCTGGGAAGCTCGTCTGCGGGCCGTCGTTGTCAAAGCCGCTGTTGCCGGCGGAAGCGACGAAGAGAACGCCCGCGTCGGTAAGCTGCTGGATCGCGACGTTTTCCGCGGAGTTGAAGTTCTGTGATTCGCTGGCCTGAATGGAGCCGTACGACCCGTTGACAGCGACGAGATTCACGCCGCGACGCTTCTGCCCGATGGCGTATTGCAAGCAGTTGATCTCGGCGAAACCGTCGCCGCCCGTGCTGGTGTCGGCGAAGAACTTCAGCGCCATGATCTTGATCTGCCAGTTCACACCCACGACACCGAGGGCGTTGTTGCCGCGAGCGCCGATGATGCCTGAAACACCCGTGCCGTGGCCCTGGCCCATGGGGTCCATCGGATCCCCGTCGGATGTGCCAGTGGCACCCGCGCCGTCAAAGCCGTGAACATCGTCGATCACGCCGTTGTTGTCATCGTCAACTCCGTTGCCGGCGATCTCACCCGAGTTCACCCAGATGTTCGCACGCAGATCCGGGTGGGTGTAATCCACGCCTGTGTCCAGCACCGCGACAACGACTTGGTCCGAACCGGTCGTGATGTTCCACGCCTGAGGCGTCTGAATGTCCGCGCCCACGGTGCCCGGGCCGCTCCCGAAGCCGCCCGGATAGATCGGGCCGCCAACATCTTGCCCGGTATTGTGGTGCGGCCACTGAAGGTTGTAGATCGGGTCGTTGGGCACGCGGTTGACGTACCGCAGCAGGTCGGGCTCGACATTGCTCAGAAACGAGAAGTTGTGTTTCGCCAGATCCACCGCGGCCTCGGTCACGCGATCTGCGGTGGTGATGCGGGCGAAGGTGCCCAGCAGTGACACGTCAATGCGCAGCGGGTTGACGCCCAGCGCGGTCGCGACCTGGCTGGCCCGCGCCTGCGCCTGAGCCGCGGACTGTTCCCCTTGGAAACTCACCACCCACATCCCCTCGGCCCAGTTGTTGAACTGGATGCCATGCCAGTTCAGTGGCGCTGCGTCAAAGTTTCCAACCGCCAGCATCTGCCGGCTTTCGAGCTGCTCCATCGCTTCGCCCAGGTTCTGATTCCTGGAAATGAACGAGGACTTTCGCTTCTTGTTCCGCATTGCACCGCTCCGATCAAAGTCCCACTACACAGATGTGACGACAAGGCAACCCGAAATGGCGACACGCATCGCCCGTCGCTTGCGCGACCCCCAAACGGCCGCTCTCAGCCGAGTTTCTATCCCGGACGGTAAGCGTCCGGACGCTCCGAGAATACCGCATAACAACCGAAATCCAAGCGTCTGTCAAATCACTGCTTGCGAGTTTCCGGCCGCTCAGAACAACACGTCGAATTCCAGCACCCAAATCCGTCCGGGTCGATATGCTCGCCCCTTCACCGTGCCTCCTCGGCCCACCCCCCAAGTTTGCTCCGCATTCGAGAGTTCTTCATGTCATACCCGATTCGATTCCCCGCATCCGTGCTGTTTGGTTCCGCCCTCCTCGCTGGCGGGTGTGCGGCCACTCTGGCCCCTGCACCCATGTCGGTGGTAGAGCAACCGACACCCTCGATGGTCGTTCCCGGTGTGGATGGCTCTACCACCGTCGGTTTCCCGGAGTACCCCAGCGTGTCGCCGGACGGCTCCACCGTGGTATTTGCTTGGGCCGGCGATCTGTGGGCGACTGGAATCGAGGGTGGACCTTGCTCGCGGCTGACGGTTCATCCTGCGGACGAGCGTCGCTCAGTGTTTTCCCCGGATGGAAGTCAACTTGCGTTTGAATCCACCCGAGATGGGGGGAGGAACCTGTACGTGATGCCCGTGGCCAAGACCCCGGTCGGTGTCGTCGGCGGAACGGCCCGCCGGATCACTGCGACTGACAAGCCCCTGAATCTGGGTGGGTACTCCACAGATGGTAAGTCGCTGATTTTTAGTTCGACCATCGAGCCCATGTTGTACAAATCGCCGCGGCTGTATCGGGTGGCGATTGATGGACCGGTCGATCCGGTGCAGACGGGGGGAGTGGCGGGGGGGCCGATCACCCTCATCAATCCGGCGTTCGGCACCGGTGTGCGGCCGACCACCGATGGGAACGGGTTGCTGTTTTATCGCGGGTATTGCCCGCCAGAGCGACCGAAGTATCGCGGGTCGGGGACCTGCGACATCTGGCGGCTGAATCTTCCGGATGGATCGTTCACGAAACTTTCCAGTGATCTTGCGAATGACTTCGATCCGTCGCCGCTGCCGGATGGGTCCACGCTGTTTATCTCTTCGCGCGATGGGCAGAACAATGTGTGGCGCGTCGGTGCGGGTGGAGAGGGGAATGGCGCGGCGATTCAGCTGACTTCGTTCAAGCCGACGACCGAGCAACTGAGCATCGGCGCGGGTGTTCGCGATTTGGCTGTCAGTTCAAATGGCAAGGTCGCGGTGTTCTGCGTGTGGGATCGGATGTATCGGCTGGACCTCACGGACACCAAGGCCACGCCGCAGCCCATGAACTTGGTGGCACAGGCGGATGAGGTGACGCTGGACATTCAGCGGGCCGCGCTGGATAAGGAGATCAGCGAGGCGGTGCTCTCGCCGGACGGAAAGACGATCGCGGTCGCGGCACGCGGCGAGATCTTCGTGCGCAGCACGACCGAGGGATTTCCAACGCATCGGGTGACGAACACGCCGGGGCGCGAGCGCGATCTGGCATGGTCGCCGGATGGGCGGGTGCTGTATTTCTCGTCGGACGATGAAGGATTGGCAGCGATGGGCGGAGCGGGGACGGACAAGAGCGCGGGGAATCTCGGGAAATACTCGATTTACGGTGCGGTGGTGACGCTCGCTCGCGAGGATATCAATCCCGAGAAAAAG
>JBKJOD010000343.1:0-3115 GCA_046593245.1 Phycisphaerales bacterium | reverse complement strand
CTGCCCGTGAACAACTCCTTGTTGCTCACCGGCGGCACAAGATGCTTGGCGTTCTGCTTGATCCACTTGGTCAGGTTCAGCGGCGGAAGCACGGGCTGCGTGACATGATCGGCGGGTGTGGTTGCGGGTCTGGCCATGCGAGATTCTACGAGCCCACCCCCCCGAGAGCGTCAGCGAGCGGGACAAAGGCATTCACCACGAAGCCGCGAAGGGGACACGAAGGCCACGAAGGAAAGTCGGGGGAAGATGCAGAGAGTTGGAACGGGGTTGCGGTACACTCCTGGCACCATGAAGCCGCACCCCCGAATCCGCAAGACGATCAAGTGGGGTGGGGCGGTGGTGACGGTGGTGCTGGTGGTGGTGTGGGTTTTGAGCCAGTGGTGGCAGATGGGCTGGACGACTCCGCACGGATGGGGAATGACAGTCTCTCGCGGGGCGCTTGTTGTGAGCGACACCGATCAACCGTGGGGCGACCTGCCTCGGGCGTTGCACTTCCGCGAGGCGATGCAGTATCGAAGCGGGTCATCGCCGGGCGGTTAGATCGTTTGCGTCCCAACGTGGCCATTCTTCGGCGTGACCATCATCGCTTCTGCGTGCGCTTGGCGCCTTGACTCATTGGCCCGCCGCCGCGCTCGGTTGAATCTCTGCCCGAAGTGCAACTACGACCGCACCGGCCTCGCGATCGGCGCGGTGTGTCCGGAGTGCGGGGCGGCTGCGACTCCATCCTGACCCGTTTCCCCTCCGTGCCACCTCCGTGTGCCCCGTGTGCTCCGTGTTGAAATCTCCGGAAGATGAAACACGGAGCACACGGTGACCACGGAGGGAGCACGGAGAAAGGCGGTGGAACTGATTGAGTAGAATGGACAGATGAAGCCGCACCCGAGAATCCGCAAGACGATCAAGTGGGGCGGGGCGGTGGTGACGGTGCTGCTGCTGGTGGCGTGGGCTAGCAGCGGGGCGGTCTACGTGCTGCTGGGGTTGTACGAGCGGTGCGTGATCGGGTTTCACAGCGGCGAGTTCATAGTCGATTCGGCGCATTGGTTCGCGCCGTTTGCCGGGGTCGATGCGGGGCGATATCTCGGCCACGGGTTCACGTGGCCGAACAGTTGGCTCCCACACACCGGTCGATCGCAGTACGGAAGGTCTATCGCGATTCCCTTGTGGATGCTTGTTCTACTTGCCCTTTCAGTCACGGTTGCCGCGGGGCGTCTCGATGACATTGCCCGCCGCCGCGCGAAGTTGAATCTCTGCCCGAAGTGCAACTACGACCGCACCGGCCTCGCGATCGGGGCGGTGTGTCCGGAGTGCGGGGCGGTGAGTTCGAGCGCGACGTAACTGGTCTTCGCCTTTCGCACGGAGTGCGCACGAATGTTGCCGGTGGTGAAGCTCGGCCGCTTTGGGCCGAGCAAACCACCGGAGAGCGAGCCAAGCATCTCTCTTTGCCTCTTTCTTCTCCTCGCCCGGAGGGGCGAACGACGCTTGGGCTCGTGCGCGAATGAGTGAGCGAGCGCGTCCGCCCGCTGGGCGGGAAGACAAAGAAAAGAAGAGAGAGTTCAGAGGCCCACCGGTGGCTTGCTCGCGAAGCGCTCGCTTCACCACCGGCAACATTCGTGCGCCCTCCGGGCGAAGGCCAAGACGCCGGGTCATGCGGTGTGTCCCGAGTGCGGCCATGCGACTGTTGCCTAAGTGCGGCGAGTCGTGATGGTGTGGAACTGCGGGCTCAAGGTCCGGCACGGAACTCTCAAGGTGCGGCGGCGCAGTCTCGGGGTCGGGCGGGGAACGCTCAAGGTCGGGCGGTGCGGACTCAAGGTCCGGCACGGAAGTCTCAAGGTGCGGTGGTGCGGTCTTAAGGTCGGTCGCGGCAGTCCGAAGGTCGGGCGTTGCAGTCCTAAGGTCGGGCGTTGCAGTCTGCAAGGGGTCGGTTATTGACCCTGAAACGCCTGACAGAGCGTGAAAATGCGGCATCGCAAGATGAAAAACCGCCTGGAAACGGGGGATTTCCGGTGGCTCGCAGCTCTTTTCAGTTTTTCCGTCGCAAATCTCCACGCCGAGCAAAGTCGCTCGCGGAAGTCGCCGACCTAATAAGCGGCACGAGCAGTGTCGTGTGTATCGGGCTTCGTGTGAAGCCCTGTCCGACTCGCGCCCGCGACCACTGGAGTTTTCACTATGGGTGTGTTACCCACGAAAATCACGGAAGAGATCACGTTCGGAGAAGTCCACGCACCGGTCTGGTCGGCGGCAAACACAACTATTGGTTTGCCGGTTGCAACCTGCACCGCCATCGCGGCGGCGGTGACCAACGCGAGAAAAGCGTTCAACGACGCCGAGTCGGCCCGCGCCGCTAGCAAGGCCGCGACCAACTCACTCAAGGTGAAGATGGCCACGATGCACCTGCTGCTCTCGGACGCGGTGCAATCCATCCGCCTCTTCGCCGAGAGCACCGCCAATCCCAACGTGTTCACGCTGGCGCAGATTCCCGCGCCCGCCACGCCGCAGCCCGCGCCGCCGCCGATGCAGCCCGTGCAGCTCGGCGCATCCATCATCCCCGGCGGCGTGCTCCGCATCTCCTTCAAGGCCACCGACCCGGCCAGCAGCGGCGCGACGACCTATCTCGTGAGCCGCAAGCTCGCGACGGAGAACGCCTTCCGCGTCATCGGCAGCGCGGGCTCATCGCGCGGCACGAACGGAGCCAACCTTCCGCGCGGCTTCAAGTTCTTCGATGACAACTCGCTCCCCAGCGGGTCCAACAACATGCAGTACATGGTCCAGGGCCAGCGCGGCAGCGTCTACGGAATGCCCAGCGAGACCTTCACCGTCACCATCGGCGTCGATGCTGGCGGAGGGATGGTCGCGACGCTGAAGATGGCGGCGTGAGGAAAATGGCAAAGCGAAAATAGCAAATAGCAAATGAATGCAAGGAAGCGGCTCCCGGTCTGTTCGACGGGAGCCGCTTCCTTTTCCTATTTGCCATTTACCATTTGCTATTTGCCATTTCCAACTCACCCCCTCCCCCGCACCACCACCTTCTTCCCCCCCGCACGAACGATCGGCTTGCTCGCCGCCTTCCGCCCCGGCGCGATCGGTGTCGCGCCGGTCTTCGCACGCCCGGCCCCCG
>JBKJOD010000159.1:0-5151 GCA_046593245.1 Phycisphaerales bacterium | reverse complement strand
CCAGTATCCACAGACCCAGCGCGGCCGGAACCCCGTGGTGTCCAGCAGATTCGCGAAGAAGGTGGACCAGTCCTCGCTGGGTGCGTGCGGTCCGGGGCCGGCGGAGATCGACTCCACATCACCCGCGTGCGCCGCGCCGGGCGCTTCACCCAGCGCGCACAGCGAGCACCTTGGCAATGATGAGTCGGAGATCTGAGTGGGCTCCTGGTGGACGCAGTGGCACTCGAACTTTGGCAATGTTATTCCAACGGTCCCCGAGTTTCCCAGCGGAGTGCAGAGGATTCCGCGGGTGGCTTCTGCTGGTCGGAGATAAACACTCCCACGGTTCGGGGAGGGACTTGAACTTCTATCTTGCGGCCCAGCAGCAACGTCATGGCATACGCCACCGGATCTTTCTCCGACGCTGGCACCTCGCACCACTCGCACTGTTCGAGTGGGAAACACGATGTCACGTACGCGCGGCCCTCCTGCGGAGTTGCAAACTTCATGGGGGGACTGACGATCGTTCCGGCCGCGTTGTAAAACTGGACGGTTACGCCCTTGAAGCGGTGCTCGCAGAGCACGGCCAGCCGCCCATCCGGGTGCACGGCCATCACGATGCGTCCAAGCGCATTGTGCGTCAGTTTCGCGGTGGTGCGAATACAGGTGTAGCAATGTTTGTGGATCATGTTCGTGGACCCTCTACGGGATTTGGGAGGCCGCCAGAAGGTGCTCGCCAGCGGGACGTGCTTTTTTCCAAACGTATCCAGAACCCCCGATATTTTCCACCTTTTCATTTTGGATTCACCGGGGGCAAAAGATATCGCGTTGCCCTTTTCAACCCAAAAGAGGATGAATCCTCACCCTGTGCCGCTCAGCGTGGAGGAGGACGACGTACCCCTGCTACGGGTTTCTTGACCAGAAATGGCGTGTAGGAGCCCAAACCCGTTTCGGGTTGGGCTTGGACCAGGGGTACCGTCCCGTCGACACCTCGTGCCTTGGGAGCCGTTTGACAAAGTCAATCTTTACAGTCCAATATGATCGCCTGTGCGCGCTACTGATTCAAGCGCGCATCGACGCAGGGCATTCTCAGGCCGAACTGGCCAAGTGCCTGGGGCGCCCGCAGTCCTTTGTCTCCAAGTACGAGACCAAGCAGCGGCGGCTGGATGTGGTGGAGTTTCTAGAAGTTGCCAACTGCCTGAAAGTGGATGGCCCGGATTTGCTGAGGCAACTCTCTGCCCCCGACGAGGACGGGGATCAGAGGCCATCAGGGAAAGTCGGCACCGCACAATAGGGAGGCAAGCCGCTTAGGGTCTTCCGCGTCCGCATGTGCGGCATTCATTTCACGAGTGAGTGCCGAACCCGTCATATCCCAGCGCACTTTGCTGCTCCAGTAGCGTGGCAGGGTCCACGTTCAGAGCGTGGGCGACTATGAGCAGGTCTTTGAGCAAGAGGACTCGTTCCCCCCTTTCATATTCATCGATGAACTGTGGCGTTCGATTGACCTGCGTCGCCAGATCACTCTGCGAACGCCCAGCGTCGATCCGGGCCTGCTTCAACGCACTGCACAGTCGAAGGTAGACGGTATTCATGTGCCAACCCTCCTTGCCCAAATCAGATCTGGTGTATCGCGATAAATCCCAGATGATTTTGACTTAGGGAGAGCAAATGCAGTGGTTGTCCCTCCCATGTAGCGGCTTCGCGCCCGGGTGAACGCGCCGAGATGCGAGAGCACTTCCCGCCGCTCTTCAGCGAGTCTCGCTTGAGCAGGGAGAAGGAATAGCGTGAGGGGAGGAAAAACATGGAGGAGTCCGCCGCGGTCGGGGCTCCAAGGTGCCCTCCGCCAAGCTCCTCATCTCATGCGACGAGCTCCTTGTCGCATGCTACCTGCTCCTCGTCGCATGCTACCTGCTCCTCGTCGCATGCTACCTGCTCCTTGTCGCATGCTACCTGCTCCTTGTCGCGTGCTACCTGCTCCTTGTCCGAGCCGCTCCGGGGCGGGTCGAGGGCGAGTCGGGGCATTTTCGGTGCGTCGCAACTCGTTGACGGGCCATGACTTGTAAAAACTCGGCGGAAAATATCCGCTGCCGGTTCAGTCGCGTGCTCGAAGGTTCGATGCAACTGGCGGTCCATCGCGGGCCGGTTCGGGTGTGTTCATGTTCCCCGGGCTGGCGAGCACTCTTCGCTCGTTCCACGATGGCGGCCTTGGGCGGCGTGCACCACATCAGCCACGTCCGACCCGGCTTGGGCTTCGTGTCAGGAGAATCACCATGGGCGACATACCGAAGAAACAAACCGAGTTCCTGGCGTTCTGCACGGCGCACGCCAACATGTGGCTGGCCAACGCCGCGAGCGTGGGCATCCTGCCCGCCACCGCCACCGCGTTCAAGAATCACGCGGGCACCGCGCAAGCAACCTTCGACGCCAGCGAAGCCGCCAAGGTGGCCGCCAAGGCCGCGACCAACAACAACGACATCGCCATGAAGCTCGCCCGCAACGACGCGGCCGACATTGTTCGCACCATCCGCGCGTTCGCCGAGACCACCAACAACCCCGGCGTGTATTCGCTCGCGGGCATCGCTCCGCCCGCGCCGCCCACGCCCGCGCCCAAGCCCGCCAAGCCCGAGATGCTCAGCAGCGGTCTGGAATCCAGCGGCGCGCTCACGCTGTACTGGAAGGCCACCAACCTGCGCGGCGGCACCGTGACCTATTCCATCGGCCGCAAACTCCCCGGCGAGAACTCCTTCACCATCATCGCCAACACCGGCGGAAACGCCGCCGCCAACGGCCGCCCCACCGGCCGCCGCGGCCAGAAGCAGTGGACCGACAGCACGCTGCCGGTGAACTCCAACGGTGTGCAGTATGTCATCACCGGCACCCGCGGGGACATCAGCGGCGATCCCAGCGAGATCCTCACCGTCACCTTCGGCGTCAGCAGCGGCGGCGGGATGTTCATCGCATCTTCCACCACCATGCCCAGCACGGGGATCAAGATGGCGGCGTGAAGAAGTTTCACCGCGGAGGGCCGCGGAGAACCGCAGAGAGATACAGGGATTGAGAGATGTTGTATGACGCGCGGCCCCGGGTCTGTTTGACCGGGGCCGCTGTCGTTTTGATGTCGGATGTCGGATGGGCGATGGCGGATGTTCAAGGCAGCAACGCCGCGCTCCGCTCTTCACATCCCACATCCGACATCCCACATCCGACATCCGCCATCCGCCATCCGCCATTCCCCTTTCACCTCGCCTTCACGTCAAAGAAATATCGGGAATCCAAATCCGGTGCTCGGGTTGTCTCGGAAACCCTCGCGTTCAGCGGTGGTGGGGCGGGTGGGTCGGTCCCTCTTTTGTATTCGGGAGATGCACACCATGATCGATGATGTCAACGCTATCGCCACGTCCGCGTCCAATCGTCGTCGCTTCCTTAAAGTCGCAGGTGCGGCCACCGCTGCGGGCATCGGCATGTCGCTGCTCCCCACGCGGGCCTTTGCGCAGCGCGGCGGGCTGGATGCCGCGGTGCTGAACTTCGCGCTCAATCTCGAGTATCTCGAGGCCGAGTACTACTCCTACGCGGTGTATGGCACCGGGCTGGAAGCACGCGGCGTCGGCGTGGACGGCGTCGGCACGCCGGGGACCGTGACCATCAAGGCCAATCCGCAGGTGCCCTTCGTCAGCACGGCGATCCAGCAGTACGCGCAGGAGATCGCCAATGACGAGATCGCGCACGTGCAGTTCCTGCGGACGGCGCTCGGGGCCTCCAAGGTTGCCCGCCCCGCGATCAACCTGCGCGAGAGCTTCAGCGCCGCCGCCGCCGCCGCCGGACTGGGCACGATGTTTGATCCCTTCGCCAACGAGGACAACTTCCTGCTCGGCGCGTTCATCTTCGAGGATGTCGGCGTAACGGCCTACAAGGGCGGCGCGCGGCTGTTTGCCAACAAGGACTATCTCGAAGCCGCCGCGGGCATTCTCGCGGTTGAGGCGTATCACGCCTCCAACGTCCGCACCACGCTCTTCGCCCGCGGGCTGGCGGCGCAGGCCAACGCGATCTCCGATGCCCGCGACTCGCTGGACGGCGCGACCGATCTGGACCAGGGCATCACCGCCGGCGGTGTGTCCAACATCGTGCCGACGGACGCCAACGGCATCGCCTTCAGCCGCAGCACCCAGCAGGTGCTCAATATCGTCTACCTCAGCCCCACCGGTGCTCCCGGCGGCTTCTTCCCCGCGGGTATGAACGGCGGCATTCGCTGAATCCCGTCGGAAACGGTGCGGGGGGGGGCGTTCTCTCTGGTCATCTCGTCTCCGGCCGCCCGCACCCCTGTGCGGGCGCCCCACCTTGATCCACACTCGATACTCGGAGCTCTCTCATGTGCATCGTCTCTCGACTGAGCATCGCCGCCGCGGGCCTCGCCGCTGCGATTGCTTCCACCTCCACGCTCGCGCAGCAGACCGTGTACGCCATCGGCAACGGTGGCTCCTCACTGGTCCGCTTCCAGAGCAACAACCCCGGCGCCGTGACCGTGGTCGCCAACTTCTCCGGCGGCACGCAGTTCCTGGACGCCATTGACTTCCGCCCCGCCACCGGCCAGCTCTACGGCTATCTGGATGGCACCGATTCGTTCTACACCATCAACACCGTGACCGGAGCGACCACACTCTCCAGCGTCGGAGCCAGCGGCGCACCCACCAACACCTTCCAGCTTGGCATCGACTTCAACCCCACGATCGACCGGCTGCGCGTGGTGACCGACAGCGCGCAGAACATCGTCTTCAACCCGACCACCGGCACCGCCGCGGCGTTCACGACCCTCGCCTACGCGATCGGCGATCCCAACTTCAACACCAGCCCGGCGATCATCGACAACGCGTACACGCAGAACTTCGCCGGCGCGGCGAGCACCCAGCAATACGCCATCGACTACGGTGCGGATGTGCTGGTCCGCCTTGACAACAACAACGGCACGCTCACCACCGTCGGCTCGCTGGGCATCAACACCGACATCTACACCGGCTTTGATATCTCCACCACCGCCGGCGTGGACACCGGGTACGCCATTCTCACCGCTGCGAACGGCCTGCCGAGCTTCTACACCATCAACCTCACCACCGGCGCGGCATCACTGGTCGGCGGGCTCGGCTTCACCAATCAGGTGTACAGCTTGGCCGTCGTACC
>JBKJOD010000157.1:0-8600 GCA_046593245.1 Phycisphaerales bacterium | reverse complement strand
CTGCTTGAACTCCACCCGATCCAGCGCGACCGTTACCCACTTGTGCCCGCCGTTTCTGCGTGCTTCCACAAAGCCCGCCTGATCGATGTACGACAGAATCACCCCGCCGAAAATAGTCCCATACTGATTCGTATCCCTTGGCATAGTCACGACTTGTAACGCGAGGCGGCGTGAAGCAGCAGGGGACTGTGATGGTGGAGTGGGCATGTCCGAGGATACGCGGAAGCGACGGGTGACATGGCAAGCGCAGATGCCCACATGACACAATCGGAACGGATGCGGTTGCTTTGCGTTTTTCTGTGCGATGTACCCATGTGTAATGGGCTATGTTTTCCCATGCCCATCTCCCCCTCACATCCCAAAGCGAATCTCCCCGACTTTCTCACCATGTCCCCCCTCGATCTTCTTGCTCGCTACACGCTGAGCATTGAGCAGTTCGACCGCCGCGTGGTTGGGCTGAAGGACGACCAGCTTGACATGGCTTTCCTCCCCGATGCCAATGTCGGTCGCTGGCCTATCCGTGTTCTTCTCGGCCACCTTGCCGATGCCGAACTCGCCTTCGTTTTTCGAATGCGTCTGGTCGTTGCGGAGGACCATCCCGTCCTCACCCCGTGGGACGAGAACGCCTTTATCGATCATGACCTCTATGGGCTTGCCCCCACTCCCGGATCCCCGCGGCTCAGCATCGGCGGTCCGATTGCCACAATTCACACCCTTCGCAAGTGGCACTCCGAGTGGCTGCGGTCGCTCAAGACCGTGCAGTGGGAACGTACCGGCCTACATCCGCAACGCGGCGAGCAATCCGTCCGCACCATCCTCGCGTACGACACTTGGCACCTTGAAAACCACGCGTGGTATCTGAACGCAAAGGTTGAGAAACTTCTCGGTCTCGTCTGAGCTCTATCGATCACGAACGTGTAATCGCCACAGAATCGTCGGGGCATCGGAACCGCGTGCGGGCCCGCCAGTTCATGCTGACCAAATCGGAGAGGTCTCCGGCCAACAATCGACAAACCTGTACCGGGCGTGGTGACGCGCCGACGTGAATCGCACGAGGATGAACAAATATTGGATGCCAGAGTGAGCGGCATTCGTTCCATGCTGCGGCTTCGTGATACTCAAGGGATCGGAGCCCCCTCGATCCGTGACTGCTGCGCAGTGATGGCTTGCTCGAAGCCGTGTGTGACCCAGACCGGGAGTGTGGATACTTTGGCACCGGTGGGAATCGGAGATGTGTCTTTGGGATCGGTGCGTGTGGGCGGGTCGTTTGTCACCCGCAGTGAGATGACGATGCGGTCGCCCGCGGGTGGCGGGCGAACTGGGATGGTCACGATGAGCGGGAGCCATCGCTTTTCGGCTCGGATGGCGACCGGGTCGAGTCGAAGTACCGCGAGTATGTCCGTCGGCCTGCTCGCCATGGTTACGACGAGCTCCTGCGTATACACAACGGGGTTGCGGGCGGGGTCAAGGTCATAGTCAGCGATGGTGGCGCGGAGCAGTAGATTTTCGGGGCGATCCAGCGGGGGCATTTGCACGGACATGCTGGCGCGGGGGCCCCCATCGATCGCGAGCCAAGTGGCTTTGTGCTCGATATTCCAGGGGTGTACGGTGAGGAACTCGGCTGGTTTGCCCTGCGAGTATTCCCAGAAATCAATCGGAATCAGGTCTGGCGGACTCGCGGTGGGCATCGGAAATCTGTAGGTAACGGTCGGGCATTCGATGCCGGAAGCCGTGGCCGCGCTGATCGCAGATTGCACGAGAGGGGGGGCTATGACTATGTCTCGATGGTCAGTGCTTTCAGCGTCGATTCGGCGAACAAGTTTGATGTGGCCGCTCTGAGCGCGCTGGTCGGTGACGAATGGGATGATGTTGTCCCACGGAATGCGAGGTTTCCCCTCGGGGTCTTTCGGAAAAAGCCGCGCAATGTGTTTCGCGTAAGGATGGTTCCACCGAATTCCGTCGGGGCCTGGCCCGTCCAGGGGAATGCGCGGCGGAGGAAGCCAGAAGTTGTAGTAGGTCGCGCTGATGTCATTCCGGCGGTACGCGAAGGCCACGACGAAATGAGCCGACCATTCGGTCTCGAAGACACCGATGCGGGTTCGATCAAACAGAAAGTGGCCGGTATGCGACGCGATCGCGCTCTCGCGCATGGGTACGAAGATCGTGCCGGGCGGGGGGTTTGGAACAAGCTGTTTGAGTTGTGCGATCTGGACTTGGTCGAGTTTCCAGCGGGCTTGCAGGAATGACTGATAGCCGATGAGTGAAGCGATGCCCAGCGCGGTAGCCCCAATGCCGACGAGGGCAGTGGAAAAGCGAATCGCGACGGGATAGTGTGAAATGATCGCGGGTCGGAGCGAGAGCAGGGCGTCCAGAATGGCCGCGAGGATCATGGCCATGCCGATGAGCGGGACATAGGTGTTGCGGAGTTCAACAATCTGGTGGTCGATGACGAAGATCGGGAGCCACGCGGCGAAAAATGTTGCGATTCCGGCGATGAAGAGCCAGCCGAAGTGAGGGGGCGTGTGTGGCGATGGAATCAACTCCGAGCGGAGGCCGCCGCGCCGGGTGGCCCATACGAGCCAGAGTATCGCGCCGGCCAGAAGCGTGGATGCCGCAACCAGCCCGAGGGGCGAGTGCAGGGTTTTCCAGCCGAGAATGAGCGAGCCGCGGACGAGTTGATTGGCGCGATCGCCGAACATGACGAAGAAGAAGCTCGGGAAGAACTCGTGAAATCGAGACGCGAACTGGTTTGCCTTGATGAAAGAACCGGTGCTGCCGCGGGCGTAGTCCGGTGCCGTAGAAATGAGCAACACGACATATGCGATGCAGGCAAGCCCCGCGGCCATGGTGGCCGCCACGGCGCGCGTGAGGCGTGTGGGCCATCCGAGAGAACGTCGGGAAAGGCCAAGAATAATGAACGGAAGTGCGGCGGCTGGCGCGGCGGATTGTTCATAGAAGCACGTAATCAGAAAAAAGAGGGCAAAGACGAGGAGCAAGAGCCGAAGCGAGCTTCTTTCAGATCGGGCGTACCGCACAGCGACAAGCGCAGCGGCAAAGAAGATCGCAGTGCCAATAGCCGTGGACGTTGTGCAGAACCAAAAGGCGACCTCGCCGTGCAGCGGATAGATTGCGAACAGGAGCGCGGCCAGCGCGGGGGCGAGCCGGGTGCGGGTCATCTCGCGGAGGAGCAGAAAAAGCCCGAGGCAAGAGAGTGCGTGGAAGAACGCAACGGCGATGTGGACGCTTCGGTTGGCGTCTGGAAACAGCGTGCCGACGGTAAAGCAGAGCGTGTTGTGGAGCGGTCGCCAGAAGAACGGGTAGAGTTCGAGTGGATTGAAGGGCGAGGGAATCGCGTTGGTGACGGGGTCGCGGAGGTTGATGGCGTAATCGTCGGTGTTCTTGCCCAGGTTGCCGCCGAGGAAGAGGGTGGCGGTGAGAATCGCGAGGATGGGAAAAAGCCACGCAGCGAAGAGGGGGCCACGGTGGGCGCGAACATGTGCGAGCAAGCGAGTGGTGCGAGATGACGCAGGTGCTGGGTCGGTCATTTAATCACATTTCCTGAGGGCATGGTACCAGTATGTGGTGGCAAAGGGCATCGTCGGGCGATTGCTGATAGCATGCGATCACAGATGGCAGATGCGGCCACACAACCCTTGTCGGCGGCGGTGCGATGCACCGTGCATGTGCTCGTGGCGTTCGATGTCGGGCAGGCGATTGATCTGGATCGTGCGGAGTCGCGGCTCTCAGTGGGGGCGCATCGGCAGGGGCTGGGGCCAAGCAAACGGACGCCGCCATACCTGGATTACCGGCCGCTGCCGGTGCGTGTGTCGGGAAGCACGGATCCGGTAGAAGTGCTGGTGGCGACAGACCGGAGCGAGCGCGTATGGCGGACGCAGCGGGCGTTTGACGCAGGAATATTCGATTTCGGGGCCGTTTCGATCACGATGCGGATTGAGTTTGAGGGGACACTGGAGGAACTGCTCGCGCTCAGCGATGCGTTGTATGAGCACGGGCCCATCCTGGCGGGAGCGAGGCAGTTGATCGGAACGCTCGCCGAAACCATGGCGGACTCTGTGATCAAGCCACATGTGGCCGATCCCATGGAGTGCTATGTAGTGTTTCAGTTCGATGATCCTCGTATGGTAAAGATCGTTCAGTCACGCGAGGCGGAGTCGGATGCGCTGCTGGCCGGGATACTGCGATCCGAGCGTGAGCGGCTCTCGGATGATGAGATTGCAGACGCGCTGTCTTCACGGATTTCCTATGGGCGTCGCGATGTCGCGATGATCGACTGGAACGCGGCGATCGTGGTGGACGCTGGACCAGCGGGTGGCGGCGGGGGGGATGATGTGCGTTCCGTGCTGGAGTATGCGAACATCGAGCTGCTCGAGATGCGCGTGCTGGATGACCGGCTGGACCAGATTCTTGATGAGTCGTATCGGATCGTCGCGGAGCAGGGCGGGCGCCGGTTTCCGGGCGGGTGGCGTGGGTTGAACCGCATCGCGCGTTTGCAAATGGATAGTGCGCTGCTGTTCGAGGGGGTGAATAATGCCATCAAACTGGTGGGCGATCAATACCTGGCGCGGGTGTATCGGCTCGCGGCCAAGCGATTCCACCTGCCGGAGCGCGACTCGTCGATTGAGCGGAAGTTGAGCACTCTGGAAAGCATTTACTCGAAGTTGCAGGACCGGCGTTCGTCGGTGCGCATGGAAGTGCTGGAGTGGATCATCATTCTGCTGTTTGTGGTGTCGATCGTGATTCCGTTCTTGCCGGGCGGGAAGCATTAGCGGAAGTGAGTGAAGAGTGGGCAACAGAACTGTTTGGGGACCGACAAACCTGAAGATCACTTTTGCGATTGAAAACAAGGCCCGGGGTCTTGCGACTCCGGGCCATTGAGGATTTCTGATTGACGATGCGGAGGACGGCTTACTTCGCGCCAGCCTTGGCGGCGTCTTCTGCGGAGATTTTGGTCACGGAGTTGATCGTGACGGTCTCGGTTGGGACATCGCCCATGCCGCCTTTGTTGCCGGTCTTGACGGCAGAGATGGCATCAACGACCGCGCTGCCGGCGGCGACTTCGCCGAAAACGGCGTACGCCGCGCCATCGCGGGCCTGATCAAGGAAGCCGTTGTCGGCGACGTTGATGAAGAACTGGGACGTGCCGGAGTCCGCGACCTGAGTACGAGCCATGGCGAGGGTGTACTTTTTGTTCTGCAGGCCGTTCTTCCACTCGTTCTTGATCGGTGCATCGGTGGGCTTCTGCTTCATATCCGGGGTGAAACCGCCGCCCTGGATCATAAAGTTAGGGATGACGCGGTGGAAGATGGTGCCGTCGTAGAACTTCTTGTCGGCATACTTCAGGAAGTTCTCAACGCTGATGGGGGCCTTGTCCTTGTACAGCTTGAGGATGATGTCACCCTTGCTGGTGGACAACTTGACGAACTCGTTCACGGGCATGCTCTTGGTCTCCGGGGTCTTGGCCTTCTCGTCGCCCTTCTTGGGCTCCTCCTTCTTGGGCTCTTCCTTCTTGGGCTGCTCAGCGACCTTGGGGGCGTCGGCGGGCTTCGCGGCGGGGGACTGCGCGTTCGCAGAACCCGCAAAGAAGGCAAGGGAGGTAAAGGACGCAACGAGGATGGCGAACAGGGGGGTACGTTTCATGGTGTGGATTCTCCGAACTGGACGCGATCTTGGACGATACGGGCCGCAGTGTAGGCCGGAGGATCTCCGACCTGATGGGGCGAGAGTTTTCGGTCAGATGAAAAAATGCCGTGCAACAAGCTGGAAGCGGGGGCGTTTGGCGGCATGAAAAACCCCGTGGGTCGAACTCCCGAAAATGGGGGTAGGAGCACTTCCGATGGCTATGCGATTTCGCTGGTTCATTCTGACGACGATGCTGGCGGTGTCTGGCTGGGCGGCCAGCAATGGCTGGGCACAGGGGACGGGCACGGGCTCGGCCATAGAAGATGATGCCATGCGCGGACCGAAGGTCGGGGAGCGACAGCTCGCGCCGTCGCTGATACGTCGTGATTCGAGTGGGAAACTGGAGCGGCTCGAAGTGCGGCCCGAGCAGGGGGCGGTCGATCTGCTCAAGCTGACGCCCGAAGAGCGGAAGTCGGTCGATGCGGTGTTCGCTGCGCGGCTGTTGGAGATCAACAAGGTACTTCAGGAGCACTACGAACTATTCATCAAGTTACAGACGGCGCGGCAGGGTGGGGCGAAGCCGGAGGAAGTGCGTCCTCTCATGAGAGAGTTTCGTCCTGCGCTTGCGGGGCTGATCGTGCCCGCGCTGGTGGAGCGGGTGGCGGCGGTGATTACGGAGGGAAAGCGGGCGGAGTACCGCGGATATGTGGATGAGTACAAGCGGGCCTTCGCGGCGAGTGAGCCAATCGGCGAGCGCGGCGGAGGCGCGGGAGCAGGAACCGGCGGCGGTGGCGGCCGCGGGCGTGGCGTTGAAGGGCGCGAAAAGGCTGAGATTGATGGCGGGGAGATGAAGCCGACGGATCCGACGCCGAGCACCGGGCCGATTCCGGCACGTGTCGAAGTGAATCTACTGCTGCGGGAGATGGGGCGATCGCTCAAGGGGATCGTGGATGAGCGCAAGGAGCACTTGGACCACTTTCTGAAGTCCATCGAAGCCACGCCGGAGCAGGAAGCGAAGATTCGCGCCATCACACGCGAAGCGGCCGAAGCGAACAAGAAAAATGGCGGCAATGGAGGAATCGGCGAGCCCACGCAGGAGGAAAAGCTCGCGACGTTTCGCAAGATACAGGATGTCCTGACGCCGGAGCAGCGAAAGAAGGCGATCGCGGCACGTCGGGGATGAGGATCGATTTTAGCGCGGGGTGCCGGGGGCCTCGATCCATGCGACGGCTTCGTTTGTCTCGGCGGCAATAATCGCCGCGCGATGCCATGCCGAAAGGTCGGGAGCGGCCAGGAGTTCCTTTGCACTCAGGTGCAGAATGCTGGTGCCGGGGAGCGGTTTGAGCGCAAGCGAGGCGCGGGGCGCGCTTCCGCGATAGAACCATGCGATCTCCCGGCCGCTGGCTCTCTCACGCAAGCGGACAGCAACGAGGAGACGCAGCGCACCGACACTCCAGCCGAGTTCTTCTTTAATCTCGCGACGGATGCAGCGATCCGGGTGCTCCATTGGCTCGCGTTTTCCGCCGAAACAAGCGAGTTGTCCCGCCGCGCTGGTGGCCTTCTCAGAGCGGCGTTCGATGAGGTATCGCCCCTGGGCATCAACCAGAATGGCGCAGCAATAGTCCGGCCATGCGACTTCGTCGCTGGACCAAGGACTGCGGGGGCGTCCGCGCGGCGTAACGATGATGTGTCGAGTGTCCGCGGGCACGATTACTTCTTGGGAGACTCCGTGGAGGAGGGGTTCGTGGGGGCCGCAGGTGAGTTGGCGGGCAGGAGGGGCGATGAGTCGGGGCCGCCCACGGCTTTTTCAGGGAGTTTCATCGCGTTGCGGACCTGCTCGGTAATGTCCACGCCATCGGGCGCAACGGAGACGGGACGGCTGAGGAACTCCTCGACGAGTTGTCGCGGGTCGTGGGCGCGAATTTCGCCCTTCTTGTGGGCCATCACATATGTGTAGCCGAGGGAGGCGGCAACTTTGCGGGCCTCGGCACAGATTTTGGTGTAAGCGTCGGAGAACTGACCGGTGATCAGATCCGAGTACCCGTCTGCCGCGGCTTGGCGGCGGGCCATGTACTCCTCTCGCTTGGCTTGGAAAGTCTTGAACTTCTCCTGTGCAGCGGGATCTTTCGGGTCGGAGGCCTGGAGTTCCTGCTGCATGGCTTCCAGCCGTGTCTCGAACGGAACGAGCTGGGCCTTGACGCGCTCCTGCTCGGCGGCTTGAGCGGGGCGATACTGCTCGCTCTCAATCATGCGCTCAACGAGTTGATAGACATCGCAGGTGGCGATGCGGGCGGAGTCCGGCGCGGCCAGAGGTGCAGATGCCCCGGCGGGGGCAACAACGCGGAAACCCGCGGCATGTCCGGCAAGCGCAACGACAGAGCAGGTCAGGGCGGTGTATGCGATCAGGCGTTCGGTGCTACGCATGGGAGAACCTTTCGTATGGGCACGTCTCTTTGGGGTCGGGACGTGCGGGCCAACTGTATCGGGGAAGTGGCGTGAAAGTTCGTCTACCGTCCGACCGTGTCGGAAGCTTTTTCCATCCGGGATTTGTACCGCGCCCTGGACGGGTGCATGGCGACCGACGCGCGCCGGATCCACGCACTCCTGCGCGGTTTGGAGCGGAGCGGTCGCCATCAGGGCGGCGGTGCGGATACGTCCGCCCTTACACGGATACGCGATGAAATAGGGAGATCGTCCGCACGTGTGGAAGCGAGGTCGCGGTCGATTCCGGCGATTCGATATCCCGATGATCTGCCGGTGGCGGCGCGGAAAGATGAGATCATTGCGGCGATCCGGAATCATCAAGTGGTGGTGGTGTGCGGGGCAACGGGATCGGGCAAGACGACGCAGATTCCCAAGATGCTGCTGGAGATGGGGCGCGGGACGCGCGGATTCATCGGGCATACTCAGCCGCGGCGGATCGCAGCGCGTGCCGTGGGGGCGCGAATCGCGCAGGAACT
>JBKJOD010000310.1:0-4113 GCA_046593245.1 Phycisphaerales bacterium | reverse complement strand
GCGCGGCATCTTCCGCCGACGTGGTGGGGAGTGAACGCGAGCGATCAACAGGCGGAGAGCGAGGCGGGACGACTGCAAGCAACTGCTCGGGAGATGGCGATCGAAGAGATGGCGCGCACGATGCGGCTTTCGCCTGAGCAGATTGCCAAGGAGCACATCGAGCCGACGATGGCGCAGATCAAGAGTGCGATGCCGGTGTATGTGATGGGGACCGATCTGCTGGGGCGCGATCTTTTTGTGCGTTGCCTTGCGGGGGGCGGTATTTCGCTGGGGATCGGGCTGGCGGCCGCGTTGCTGTCGGTGTTTCTGGGAACGATGTACGGCGCGATCGCCGGGTATGTCGGCGGGCGTTTGGACGCGGTGATGATGCGGATTGTGGATGTGCTGTATGGATTGCCGTACGTGTTGCTGGTGGTGCTGCTCGCGGTGGCGGCGGGGAGTGTGATGGAGGAGTATGTGTCGCGGCAGGGGGCGCGTGCGGCGTGGGTGAGGGCGGAAATAGGGAGCGGGGAGTGGGGAGTGGGCAGTGGGAAAGAGGTGCGGGAGCGGTTGGTGAAAGAGGCGGAGGGGAAGTATCCGGCGCGGGTGGTGTCGGATTCGGGGCGCGTGGCGTTTGATCTGGTGGTGCTGCTGGTGGCGATTGGCGGGGTGTCTTGGCTGACGATGGCGCGGGTGATTCGGGGGCAGGTGTTGTCGCTGAAGAATCAGCCATTTGTGGAGGCGGCGCGGGCGATGGGGGTGCCGGTGTCGGGGATTTTTCTGCGGCATCTGCTGCCGAATCTGGTGGGGCCGATCATTGTGTATGCGACGCTGACGGTGCCGCAGGCGATTTTGCAGGAGAGCTTTCTGAGCTTTCTGGGGATCGGTGTGCGGGCACCGATGCCGAGCTGGGGAAACCTGGCGGCGGATGGACTTGGGGAACTGAACCCGGTGAAGAGCCACTGGTGGCTGCTGGTGTTTCCGGCGTTGCTGCTCAGCGTGACGCTGCTCGCGCTGAACTTTGTAGGCGAGGCGTTGCGGGATGCGCTGGATCCGAAGCGGGTTCAAAGGTGAGGGGGTCGGGGTGGAGATGGCGATGGGTGCATGGGCTTGTCGCGGTCCGGGGGAGCCCGTGCGGGAGTGTTGGATTCCTCGCGAACACCGCGAGCCGCACGCGTGACCACGCACTCGGTGATGATCGCGAGCTGGGCATGGAAAGGTCGGCGATCATGTAACTCCGAAGGCGCTGGGGCCCCGTGTCGCGGGATTTGAGATCCACGTGCTGTGCGCGAAGCTGGAACTGGAGAATCTGACGGATGCGAAGAGAGGTGCGGAGGCGGTGATGCGGTGTCAGGCGTTTTGACGATGACACCGCGCGGGCTATCGTGTGGGATTCATTTCACAGACTCTGCGGAGTAGGTGCAGAGAGCAGAGAGGGAAGGGCATTGTTCATGGTGAGCGCGCGAGGAAAGCCGTGAACACGCTCGCTCAACTCTCGGGCCGGACGGTCCTTCTGACTCTCATCGCGGTGTGGTACTTGGCGATGTCGCTGGTGGCGTTTGTCACGTTCGCGGTTGATAAGTCACGCGCGCCGCGGGTTGGGGCGCGGCGGGTTTCGGAGCGGACGTTGCATGTGCTTTCTGGGATGGGCGGGTTTCCGGGATCGATGGCGGCGATGTGGGGGTTGCGGCACAAGAATCGGAAACTTGGGTTTGTGGTGATCACGATCGGGCTTGCGGGGCTGCATGTTGCGGCATGGGTGATCGTGATTCTGTGGCGCAACGGGTGGGTTCAGACACGGTGATCCGCGTTCCGGTACGATGGCCGCAAGGAATGCGAGCGGATGAATGATGGGCTTGAAAAGAAGGATGGATGGATCGCACGCGCCGCGGTGTTCGGGGTGCTGTGGTTTATTGGTGTGTTTTTCTTCTGCGGCGATCTGGGCAAGTGGGCGGATGACTGGGGGTTTCATGTTCGCGATCCTGTTACGAATGATTTTCTGTGGCGCGATGTGTTCGCGTTGGATCACTTCCACCTGAAGTTCTGGCGGCCGCTGCATATTCGGGTGGGGTGTGCGTTGCAGACGGTGCTGTGGGAGCACGACTGGGCGATTCATCTGATCGTCGCGGCGGTGCATGGGATCAACGCGTGGTTGCTGTGGCGTGTGCTTGGGCGGCTGTGCGGGAGTGCGCGGGCGGCGGCGGCGGGGGCGTTGTTGTTTCTGGTGTTTCCGGCCGGGCACGAGGCGATGTTCTGGATGTCGACGATCGGCACCACGGTCGGGGTGTGCTGGTTTCTGATGTGCGCGCTGGGAGTGCAGCGTTTCGCGGCGGGCGAAATCGGACCGCGTGGGTTGTTGTTGCATCTGCCACTGTTGCTGACGCTGGGGTGGTGGTATGAGCAGCCGGCGGCGTGCGCGCCGGCGCTGGCCTTGGTGTATTTCGCTTGTGCGAGAGCGGATGTGCCCGTGCGGCGGCGGGTGCGTGGGGCGGCGATGGTGTTCGCCGCGGGGATGGTGGCGGGCGTTGTGTACGCCGCGCTGCTGGTGGCGACCGCGCCGCCGAGTTCTCGCGGCGGGGCGGGAAAGATCATTCAAGCGGGGCAACTGTTGGGGCAGATTGACCTGATCTGGTCCCAGGCGTGGCGGCAGATATCGCTGGTGGAGTTTGCGCAGGGGGCGATGGAAGAGGGCGTTCGCGAGCTGCGTTCGCGGCGGGCGGAGACGTTGATCGCGATGCTCGCGCTCGGGGGTGCGGGTGTCGGATTCGGACGGTGGTGGATGAAGGGGCGAGGTGATATACCGCTTGTGTTGCGGGATCACACGGAGATTGGCGTTGGCGAGTGTCCGCGTGTGCAGCGTGGTGCTTCGCTGCTGTTCGGGGCGTGTATTGTGGGTGCGAGCTTCGTGCCGGTTGTGGCGGTGCAGGGGCAATGGTTTGCATCGAGACTGGCGTACATGCCCGTGCTGGGTCTGGTGGTGATGCTTGCGGTAGCGCTGGACGCTGCGTTTGCCAGACCGTGGGCAGTCTCACGCACGATGAGCGGGCGGGTCTGGCGTGGAGCGACGCTGGTGGCGCTGATGGCCGCGCTGTGGTGTTGCGCGGTGATGCTGGTCGGCGTGCAGTCGGTGTGGAGGAAGCAGTCGAAGTTGAACGCATCGGTGGTGCAGGAGTTGCGGGAGCGCGTGCCGAATCCGCCGCGGGATGCGATGCTGGTGCCGGTGGGGATACGCGGGTGGAGCACGAAGACCACGTCGGGAACATTCGAGCGGATCATTCCGAGCGCGTTCGAGATGCCGTGGTCTGCGGAGTTGATCGTGCAGTTCGCCTATGGACGGGCGGATGTTCATGTGCCGGCGTTTTCGCGGTGGGTTGATCCGACGCGCGGCATTGCCGGTTGCCTTGGGGCGGTTGAGAGCGGACTGGTGTTTCCGGTGGAGAGCTACTGGAACGTTTCGTATGCGATCACGCCGGGACTTGGGAAAGTGGTGCCGTGGAGCAAGGTTTCGGCGTTTCGGATCGTGCCCGGGGGGCACGTGCGAATGGTGGGGGCGGTGCGGATCGAGGATGCGGAGAATCCGGCGGTGGAGCGGGTGGTGCGTATCGGTGATGGGTTGGTGAACCAAGGTGAGGCCGATGCACGGCGGGCGGTGGTGGCGGCGGCGCGAGTGGTTGGGGAAAAACCGATGACTCCGGCGTGGGTGCTGAGCGGCGCGGCGGGAGATAGGGCGCGGGAGAAGGCGAGGCCGGGGCAGGAGAGCGCGCTGGGGCGAACGAACGCGGCGTACACGATGCACCCGATGGTGGCAACGATCGGAGATCGCGCGGAGCTGAGCGCGGCGATACCGGCATCGGGCAAGCAGCGAGTGGTGGCGATGCGAGTCGCGCTGCTGAACATGGATGCGTCGATCAGCGACGGCGTTTCACTCACGATCGAGTTGGGAGATGAGCCGATGGTGCTGGCCCGCGAGCAGATCACCCCGGAGCGCATGCGAAAGGAGGGGAGGTGGCTGGTGGTGCGTGCGGAGGTGCCGCCGATGGGCGCGGAGCGAATGCTGCGGGTGCGGATTGGGGCGGGAGCGAAGGGAAATGCGAATGGGGATTGGTGCTTTGTGACGCCGCCGGTGGTGGTGAA
>JBKJOD010000141.1:0-4136 GCA_046593245.1 Phycisphaerales bacterium | reverse complement strand
CCCAGAGTTACCCCGGGAGAAGGGAATCGACAGCAAAATAGGCGTCGTTCGGCCAATTGGCCGGGGGATATCGGAGGTTGCACAGCGCCCCCGACTGGCGCGAGGGGGGTTCGACGCATTGATGAACTTGAGAAGGAACCGGCGCAAAATGGCGGGCTCCTGCGGGCCAACCCTCAGGGAATAGGGGAGTTGGGGGTGGTGTAGGCGGTGCTGTTATTCACTTCGGGGGTGCCATCCGAGCCACCGACCCAAATGCTGCCGGAGGGATACCACGGGGTGGGGATGGACCAGGCGGTCTTGTTCTTCATGATGGCGGCGTGGCCGTCAAAGTAGCCAACGTTGATGGAATCTTTCGCGCCGTGGCGAAAGCTGAGCTGCGTGTTGATGGGGTAGGAGTTTGGGCTGACGGTGTTGCGGCCGTATGCGCGGGAGCCATTAAATGTGGGGCCAGAATCCACGAAGGTGCCGCCAGCGGGAGTCGGGTTCAGGTCGATCTGGGTATCAAGCTGAGTGGGAAAGTAGCGAGTGCCATCCATGACGATGGCTTTTTGTGAGGCCTGCGTGCCAACTTTGTCCAGCCGCGGGTAGAAGGTTGGAGTGATGCGACACGGCGTGGAAAAGTTGGAATACAGGATGGTGTTCTGATAGCGCTGCGCGGACGCGACGGTGCTGTTGGGCAGCCAGTGGAAACTGGCGGGCGAGAGATAGGACGCCTGCTTCACGGGATTGAAGTAGGTGTCAAAGTCGGGACGATCCGGGGGGCTGACGGCGGTGTAGGGGATGGCCGTGGCCGTGCAGGATGGGCATGCGAACCTGTTGAAAATCGCCTGCATGCGCTGGGCACGATTCACTGGGAAGCCGAGCGAAAGGCCCATGATCGGGCTGATCCAGTCGTGACTCTGAGTTGGCGTTTCTTCGGTTTTATCGAAGGCAATGCTGTTCGGGTTTACCTGCGCGTCGGCACCGGCGGTGGTGGGCGAGGCGTAGATCTCTTTATGGTCCGTGGCGTAGACGGTTTGCGCCAGAGCGAGTTGGCGAATGTTGGAGCTGCAAACGACGGCGCGAGCAGCGTCTCGGGCGGTGCGCAGACTTGGGAGCAGAATACCGACGAGCAGCGCGATGATGGCGATCACCACAAGAAGTTCGATGAGCGTGAAAGCGGGGCGTGAGGAGCGGTGCATGGAGAACTCCGTTGGAGACGGCCTGTCGGCGGCCTTGTCATCACTTCTGATACTTCTTGGTCGAACTCGGTTGGTTGACAAGCGCGCCGGAATCGCGATCGAATGCTTGAATGGGAACGTTGATTGCGCCGAACATGCGCTTGGCACCATCCCCGACCTGCCATTTACCTTTGTCGTCTTTCTCGATCTGGATCAGCGCGTACTTGTCGGTGGTGCCGGGACGTGCGGCGGGAAGAATGACAGGAGTATCTCGGTAATCGGCAATGGTGTAGGCGTCGCCGGTTTCGGCATCGATGAGTGTCATCGAATAGGAGAGGCCATCACTCGAGCCGGTGGCGAATGTGTAAATGATGAGCCCGCCGCCAACGAGCAGGCCGAGCACGATCACAATCATCTGCCAGGACTTTACTTTCATGCAGAGAAACTCATTGTCGGTGAGAGATGCGGACGTTTTCGGGTCTGTGGTTTTTCAGAGGCAAAGGAGAGTCTAACAGATGCCGTCTGTAAACGCCAATGAACTCGCCGGAAGGGGCGAGGCAGGGAGGAGTGTACCGCGTGCCGGGAACAAGGAACGGAGATGAACGCAAAGGTTGTGCGATGCGAGTGCGACTCACACAAACCTGTCACTTGCCGTCGCTTATGCCAGAGGGACTTGCGCTCGGAGAGTGGGGTGCGGTTGCGGGGGAAGCGGGGATCGTGGATGGGATGCCCCTGCGGTTGGGAGAGCCGGGAGTTTCCCGGGGGAGGAGATCCACGACCACGGGGTAGTGGTCGGAGCCGTAACCAACGGGCGGGTCAGTGCGACGCCAATCGACGCCGTCGGGGCGTTGCGGGGTGCCGAGGACAAAGCGGGTGTCGAGGGAGACCATCGCGGCGGCGGGGGCGTTGAGGAGGATGTGGTCGATGGTGCGGCCGGAACTGTGGGAGAGAAAGGCGTTGGACTCGACGCCGCCGGGGACGCCGGACATGGCGTCGATCATGCCGCCGGAGGTGTAGACCATGACGCTCTTCTCGGTGGTGCGGGCGTTGAAGTCGCCGAGGACGAGGACGGATGCGCCGGGATGATCTTTCTCGTACTGGTGAATGAGATCGAGGACGCGCGTGCCTTCGGCTTCGCGGAGGTAGCTGTAGAGCGGGCTGCTTTTGTGGTGGACGACGAACAGGGTGAGCTCGGTGGGCTTAGCGTCTTTGTCTGCGGGGTCTGCGGGGACGACGACGGTGGCACGCATCGGCGAGCGTTTGAGGATCATGGGCTTGCCGGCATCGGGGTTCTTTTTGTTGCCGAGTTTTTCCGGATGGACGCCGGGCAGGGGCGTGTTGGGCCAGTTCGTTTCGTCCTTGATGGGGAACTTGCTGAGAATGCTTTGTTCGATGCCGCGTGGGTCGCCGGCGTCGATGGAGGCGATGAAGGTGAACCCCATGTCGGCGAGATACTCATCGCGGAACTTGGTGAGCGTTTCCTTGGACTCGATTTCTTCGAGCGCGAGGATGTCGGGATTGATTTTGTGGATGGCATCTGCGACGGCTTTGCGGTGCGCGGCGGGCTTCACGGGCGTGGAGGAGCCGGACTCATCGCTGATTTGTTCCTTATCGAAAAAGTTTTCGACGTTGAAGGTGACGACACGGATCGCGCCTGCGGGCCTAGCGATGGGGTCGGGGCGCCCGTGGCGGATGACGCCGTCAGTGGCTGGGTCGTAGGCCTTCTTGACAGGAGGAGTTTGCGCGGCGGGCGGCGAGGCGAGAGATTTCGTGGTTGAGTCGGTGGGTTTTGTTGTTGGCGGCGGTGCTGTTGGGGCGGAGGGCTGCGTGATGGCGGCCAAGATGCCGATGCAGAATGCGGCAGCGGCGGCGATGCCGAGTACGAGACCGAGACGGCCGGTCATGGTGGATTTAGAGGTTGCGGAGTGATTGCAGCAGGAATGACCGGTCTTGGAAGAGTCAGGCTGATCGTTCGAGTTCTTAGCGCCGCCGCAACAGGAAGTGCCCATGGTGTGCTCCGAGAGTGCGTGTTGAGGTGGAACCGGTGAGGGAGGGTAGGGGAATGAAATTTCAAATATGAAACTTCAGATTAAAGAAATGGAGAGAAAAGGTGAGGTGAACTGGGGCCTTGAAAGCCGGGGTTCGGTGCGTGACTTGCTCATTGTGCCGATTTGATGCACAGGTTGCAACACCACGGGCAGCAAGCTGCCCGTGCCACCCAACACAAGGCATACGGAGCTGCTTCATCCGCGCAGACCAGCGAGACGGGCGAAGGGGGCGATGGCAAGCGGAGGGAGGGTGAAGGACCCGGGCGATTCCCCCACTGCCGCGGCGGCGGCGGCGTAACCGCTGCGGGTGGCACCTTCCATGGTTGCGGGCCAGCCGGTGTCGGTGTAGTCGCCTGCGAGAATGATGTTGGATGAGCCACGTGATGCGGGGCGGTGAGATTGCAGGCCGGGGAGGGGGGCGAAAGTGGCAAGTTTTTCTTTGACGGCGCGGACAGTGACAAGTTTGGGCGGGTTCGGGCCTTGCGCGTGCGGGAGGCAAGCGAGGATGTCGGCGAGGACGCGCTGACCGATTTCTTCTTCGGTGAGCACAACCCAGTCGTCGGCGGCGCTGATGACGGCGTGGAGGTATTTGCCCGCATCGTCCTTGCGGAAGAGCCATTGCGTGGGGCGGTCGACGAGCACGGCGTGCGGGCGATCGGGGAGGATGGGGCGATCAAAGGTGAGGTGAACGCCGAGTATGGGGCTGTGGGTGAAGGAGTCGAGGTGGGCAAAGCGCGGGTCGCGGTCGCGAATGGATGAGTCGATGAGGCGATTGACGCGCTCAACCGGGACGGCACAGATGACAGACTCCGCTTCGAATCGCTGACCGTCCGAGGTCGTTGCGCCGTGCTCGTCGATGCGATCGACGCCGGTGCCGAGGAGGACGCGGCCGCCGCTGGCGGTGATGAGACGCTCGGCGTGTTCGTAG
>JBKJOD010000017.1:0-8787 GCA_046593245.1 Phycisphaerales bacterium | reverse complement strand
GGTCAAGAAGTCCGGCCTGCGCGGGCGCGGCGGGGCTGGTTTTCCAACGGGCCTGAAATGGACGTTTCTTCCCAAGCCCGGTCCGGACGGCAACGGGGGCCAGCGGTATCTGGCGATCAACGCGGACGAGAGCGAGCCGGGAACGTTCAAGGATCGGTTGCTCTGCGACTTTGATCCGCACCTGGTGCTCGAAGGTATTGCGATCTGCTGCTACGCCTGCCGCTTGCAGACGGCGTTCTTCTACATCCGCGGCGAGTACCACCACCAGGCGAAGGTGATGGAGAACGCGATCAAGGAGGCGTATGAGCACGGCGTGTTCGGTGGCTCCGGCCTGTTGAGCGGCGCGAAGACGGGCAACACCTTCAACGATGGCACGTGGAAAGTGGATTGCCACGTCCACCGCGGCGCGGGCGCGTATATTTGTGGCGAGGAGACCGCGCTGCTGGAGGGGTTGGAAGGGAAGCGAGGCTGGCCCCGGAACAAGCCGCCGTTTCCCGCAATCAAGGGCCTCTTCGGCAAACCGACGATCATCAACAACGTGGAAACGCTGGCGCACCTGCCGAGCATCATCGACAACGGCGCGCCGTGGTTCGCCACCATGGGCTGCGAGAGCACCTTCAAGGGCGGCGCGGCCAGCTACGGCACCAAGCTCATGGGTGTGAGCGGGCATGTCAACAAGCCCGGTGTGTTTGAGTTTGATCTGGGCATCAAGCTGAAGGACATGGTTGAGCAATACTGCGGCGGCATGCGCGGCGGAAAGAAATACAAGGGCGCGATCCCCGGCGGCATCTCGATGGGCATTCTCGGCCCGGACCAGTTCGAGGCGGAACTGGACTTTGATATCGGCCGCAAGTACAACGTGCTGGGCCTGGGTACGGCCTGCCCGACGGTGTTCGATGAAGACACCGACATGGTCGCGGTAGCGAGGAACATCGCGAGATTCTTCAAGCACGAGAGCTGTGGCCAGTGCACCCCTTGCCGCGAGGGCAGCGGGTGGCTGTATCAGCTCATGGGCCGCATCGAGCAGGGAGACGCGAAGACCAAGGATCTGGACCTTGCGCTGGAGATTGCCACCAGCATGGGCACCATGCCGGGCACCACGATCTGCGGCCTGGCGGATGGCAACAACTGGGCGATCCGCACCATCATGAACAAGTACTGGAGCGAGTTTACGGCGAAGGTGAAGCCGACGTTTGTGCCGGTGCGGGTGGGCGGGGCGACGGTGGGGGCGTAACACGCCGCGGCGTTTGGATTGGACAGGGTTCCAGATCAATAGCCTGACGGAGTACTACCACCGTGGCGCATGCTGGCCGGGTGGTCCGTGCGCGGGCCGTGGTTGGCCCGGCGACGGCGTGATTCTCGTGGCACAACTCTTGCTTTCTGGCCGCATGATGGCCCCCACACAAGAAATGCGGTTTCGGTGACAGGGCTCATCCGTGTTTTTCGCATGGAAGGCGCGGGCGCCGTGCGCCGGCCCGGTTGTGTTGTTCGGGTCTTTGACCGTGTCGTCAAGCCACATCATGTTTGCAGCAGGAGATCCAGATGCTTTGCTTTCTTACTCGTCGGTCTGTTCTTGCCGTCTCTGCGGCCGCCGCGTGCCTGAGCGGCGGCGTGCCGTCTGTGCTCGCCCAACCCGCGGATCGCCCCGCCGCGTTTCAATCTGCGATCTCGACCTCACTGGCGATCTCGCCGGGCTACGCGCTCGCGGAGGCATCCCTTGAAAATGATGATGGGCAATGGAAGTTCGAGGTCCAGGTCGTGGCGGCCAGCGGCATGACAATGCTGGAGCACGAGCTGGACGCCTCGTCATTCGCGGTGCTGCGAACGCGAAACAAGTCGCTCTCCTCCAGCAAGATCTCCCAGCTCCAGACGATGCTCGCGGCGTTCGGGTCGGCGACGATCAACTATCAGCAGGCGTTCACGCTCGCTGTGCCGCGGACGCCGTTTGGCACCCAGATGGTCCAGGTGGAGACCGGCATAGAAGGCGGGCACGCGACGTACAAGTTTGATTTCTCCGATGGCACCACCACCTCGCGCGTGAACATCGATGCCCAGGCCGGGGCACCAACGGGCGGCGGCGGTGGTGGCGGTACGCCCGGCTCCGGCGACATCACGCTGGATCAGGCGATCGCGATCGCCATCGGTGCCTATCCCGGCGCACGCATCATCGAGACTGAGTTTGAGGCATCCGACCATCGCTGGGAGATCGAGCTGATCACCGCGGCGGGCGTGGCCCGCAAGCTGCGCATCGCGACTCCGGGCGGGGCGATTCTCTCCGATGATCTGCATCTGCGGGGGCGCGAGAAGAAGTGTGATGACCGGCTGCGGCTGCACGGCCTGTCCGCGGCAACGATCACGCTCGCACAGTCCATGATCATCGCGACCAACTCCGCGGCCGGATCCACCGCCATCAAGGCCGAGTGGGAGTTTGAGCACGGCGTGCTGGTCGCGAAGGTCACCGTGCAGGATTCGGTCGGCGTGCGCGTGATCCTGGTGAACGGCGCGACTGGCTCGATCGTTACCCCAACAGTGGTGACGGGAACGACCACCCCGCCCGCGCCGGTGGTGGATGTCGCCGGTGCCGTAGCGGCCGCGCTCGCCAACAGCCCCGGCGCGGCGGTCACCACCGTCGAGATGGAACTCAAGGGCGGCCGGCAGTTCTACAAGGTCAAGACCATCACGCTCGCCACTCCGCTGCGTCTGCGTGAACTCGTGGTGGATGGCAAGACGGGCGTGGTCTGGAGCAGCACGCTGCTGCCGATGTCCGCCGCGTATCTCCCCACCGCCCGCGACATCGTGCGCCTGCTGCCGACGGCGATCAAGACCTTCGCCAACGCCCAGTCCATCGCGCTGGCCACATTGCAGGATGGACAAATCCAGTCCATCGAGCTCGAGCCGGAGCAGGGCGCCTTCCTGGAATACGGTGTAAAGGTGCTCGTCGGCGAGAAGCTGTTCGAGCTGGTGATTGACTCCCGCACGGGCGCCGTCAAGCCCAAGTAACACCGCGCCGCCTTCGCCAATCGCGCCGAATAACCAGACCACCTACCCGCCGGGACGGATTCGAGAGCGAGTCCGTCTCGGCGATTTCTTGTGTTCAACACGAGCCGCGGCGGGTTCGCCCCCAAGTAGCCCCTCCCGCCTCGGCATCTTCATCCGTCAGCGCCATGCACGCCAGCACATGAAAACCGCCGCGCGAGCGTTCGCTCGCGCGGCGGAAATCAACGTCAAACTCCCACAATCAGCAGTCCGTCCGAGTCGTCGTAAACCACGCGTTCAGATAATCAAAGATGTCCTGCACCTCGATCACGCCCGAGCGGTTGAAGTCCGCGTTGGACACATCTCCCGCGAACCAGAAGCCCAGAAAATCAAAGATGTCCTGCACCGAGATGATGTGGTCCTTGTTCACATCCAGCAGACACGTTGTGATGCACGTCAGTGCTGGCGGTGGGGGTGGGGGTGGCGGTGGCGGCGGTGGTGGTGGAGGTGGAGGTGGAGGTGGCGGCGGCGGCGGCGGCGGATCAACCGGACCAGTATCGATATCCATGATCGTTGTTCCCGGCGGCGTCGGCGTGATCGGCGTGGTGTCCACCCGGTCAATCCCTGTCAGCACCGGCGCTCCCGGCGTGCCCAGCGCATCGATTTGCGCGTAGTCGTTCACTCCGTCATTGTCGCAGTCGGGCGCGACGCGAAACACATACGCCCGCGCCTGCGACGGCTGGTTCATGCACGAATCCGCCCACACCACCCCCGGCGCGCCGGTCACGCTATCGCACAGCAGCGCACTGGGTATCACGCGGTAGATGCCCGGCACCGGCCGCGCCACGCCGCGCGAGAGCCCGATCGCCCGCATCTCATTGGTCCCCGGCGTCACCGGGTGCAAGACCACATTGAACATGTTCGTGTTCGTGGTCCACGTGCACGTGTTGGTATTGTCGCGCTTCTGGATCGTGAACGCCGCGTTCGGATCGCTCACGCCCGTGGGCAGCGCGACTGGCCCATACGTCCGGATCACCACCGGCACCGCCGACGCGCTGGTGAACGCCGATTCCACCACGCCGTCGTATCGCGCCGTCAGATTGTTCGGCGGCGTGCAATCCTGCTCATACAGCTGAAACGTCGCCACGCCCACCGCACCGCCACCCAGCGCCCCCGACGCCGGCAAGTAGATGTCATCCGTGATCGTGACGTTCGTCGTCCCCTGCACCACCACCTTCCCCATCAGCGCACGCGGCACCGTCACCGTCCCGAACCCCAGCGGCTTCGGGCTGTTGGTCGCGTTCAGAATAATCTGCCCCGACAGCTTGTCCGCGCCGCCCAGCACGATCCGCGGCTGGCTCGCATCCGCGACGTTCTGATATCCATAAAACAACCCCGCCACGATCCGCGCTTCCTTGGGCAACCCGTTCGAGAGCGTGATATTGAAGGCGTTCACGCCACCGGATCGAATCAGCCCGCCGGTGCTCGCATCAATCGGCAGCAGCGTCGGTGCCGTCACCGAGCCGCGCAGCCCCGACGTGGTGGACTCCACCCGCCGCACACCCTCCGTCGCCACGATCTCCGAGCGCACATTCCTTCCCACCACCGAATCAATCACCCGCGCCACGATCGGCGTCGCGTGGTAGTTGTCCGCAAGCGAGGTGCTCGGGCGCGCCCCGCCGATGTCGGAGGTCGCCGACTCCACCCGTCCCAGCGTTCCCGCCAGCGGCGACGCCGTCGTCCCCGCCACCGGCTGCACCGAGATCGGGCACATGATGCTCCCGCCCGCCGTCACCAGCGCGATCCGCCCGCCGTCGGACCGAATCACCGCCGGCGAGTTGGGATCATCCAGATTGTCGTCAATGCTCCCGCCCGCAGTGATCGCCCCCAGCGTCGCGCTCGCGCTGGTCTGCCGAATCGCCGACTGCCGGATCGAGCCACCCGCGTCCAGCCGCACAATGTTGGTCGCCCGCACCGACGCCAGCGGCCCGATATCCCGGCCGATCCGCGCCTGCACCGTCACCTGCGCCGCTCCTGGGTCCAGCCCCGTCACCCAGTCCAGTGCGCCCGCTCCGCTCAAGGGCGCGCCCGCGTTCGTGTCGCTTGCTTGCGATGATCCGATGATGAGCGTCACCGCCGTCGTCGTGTTCGTGAATGACACCAGTCCAAGCGATTCACTCGTCGCGTCGCTCACCCGCACGCGCCAATATCCCGCGGCGCACCGGTCCAGCGCCACATCCCACACCGCGCCCGGACTCACCGCCGGGTTCTGCCCCTGCACCGTCCACGCCGCCGCGCTCGTCGCTTTGTACTCAATCACAACCCCCGCACGCGCGCTCGTCGCGCCCGCCAGCAGCGCGAGCAGAAATGGTGTCCGTCGAAGAGTGGGCATGTGCGAGAACCTCCGTGTCTGCGCGTCCCTGCGCAGCACCTCGGCTATCGGGGTTCCCCGAGCAGTGCCAAAGTTCCGCTTCGCGTCTCTCGCCCGAAGATTCCGAACGATCCGCCTGCTCCACCCGCGCCACCCCGCGGCCACATTCGGGGGGTCGCCCGCACAACCTCTGCAACTTCCCGCGCCCCACCCCGTATCGTCGTTCGTGGCCCTCGAACACTCGTGCCATATCTGCGGCCACGCCCTCGCCCGGGTCCGCGCACCGCTGGACCCAATCTACCACCTCCCCATCGTCGTCTGTCCCGTTTGCAACACCGCCTGTGTCCGCCGCAGACATCCCATCTCCGCCGCGTGGCGTGCCACGCGCCGCGCCATCGCCACCACCATCGGCCTCGGCTGGCGAGGGTTCGCGTGCGCGGTCGTCGTCGGTGTCACCCTCCTTCTCAGCGTCATGCTCAACGAGTCCTTGAACAGCGTCGGCCCCCTCGCCCTCTGGCAACTCGCCCGCGCCGGCGACCTCGACGCACGCTGGTGGGAAGATTGGTCCCGCGACAGCGGCCCGACAATCGCGGGCGTCGGCATCGCCTGGAGCATCGCCCTGGGCGCGGCGCTCACCACCGCGTTCTTCCATGTGCGCAGGCGATGGATCATCTGGGTTTCCTTCGCGTCCGTCTCCCTCGGCAGCTTCGCCATCGAAGCCGCCACCAACTTCGCATGGCGCGCGAGGAACTCCCCGAGCGCGGCCTCAACACTGGTGATTTGCCGCGAAAACATTCTGTACTTCAACCACCACGCGAGCTGGATCATCGTCGGTCTCCTCATCGCCATCGCCGGAATCCCGCTCGGACGGCTGCTCCGCCGCGCCTTCGCACGCACCGATGCCGCCCGCTGGCGCGCCCTGCTCCGCCGCGCCCGCCAAAGGAGGTTGCAAGCATGACCGACACAACGACCGCACCCGCCCAACCCGCGCCCGCCGCCCCCATCACCGACGACCCCCGCATCCACGAGCTCGTCGGCGATCGCGCCTGCATCAAGTGCCACTTCAATCTCGCGGGCCAGCAGATTCTCCGCGAGAAGCACTACGGCATGTTGATGGTCCGCTGCCCCGAGTGCGGCACGCCCGCCGCGCTCCAGGAATATCCCCTCCTTGGCCGCTGGGCCACCCGCTTCGCCTACATCATGGCCGGCGCGTGGCTCGCCATCATGGTCGCCCTCGTCTCTCTCGCCGCGCTCGCCATCTGGGGCATGTCCGAAGTCATGACCGAGCAACTCGCCATTCCATACACCCAGCACGTGCAGAAAGTGTGGAGCGAACACATCAACGGTTCCGGCCCTCCCAACCCATACGCCTCCACCAACTACCAGCAGAACCAGCAGTGGTGGCAATCGGTGGACAAGCAACAACTCCTCGCCGATGCCGGCGGCTGGAGCGGCGCCGTTTCCTGGGGCGCTCTCTGGTTCACGCTCGACATGCTCCTGGTCATGGGTTCCATCGGCGCCGTGCTCTCCGTGGTCATGCCGCATCTGAAGTGGAAGGGATGGTTCGTTCTCACGCTCCTCATCGCCGCGCTCGCCGCCTCCTTCGCGTGGATCTCCACGTCCATGAACCAGAACGTTTACTCCTACTACGGCGGCGTCTGGAACTCCTGGCGAACGCTCTACCCGGTCCTCTTCCCCCTCTCGGCGGGCATCGCACTTGCGTTCCTCTTCCTCGGTCTCTGCACAGGCCGTCCCCTCGCCCGTGCCCTCATCCTCCTTTTGCTCCCCCCCCGCCTCCGCGGCCCGCTCGCCTTCCTCTGGCGCGCCGACGCCAAGCCCTTGCCACGATTCGCATAGCCACTCGCAAACGACAACTTCACCCCGCGTTCTGCACATCTCCCCCACACCCCCACACCCATGTGCATTCCCGTGCTTCTTTGGGCACTTTTGCACAGCGCATCCTCCCCGCGCCGGTTACACTACCCCTTGCGATAACCGCACTTGGGAGTACGACCGCTATGAAGGTGATCTGTGACCGTTCCGCATTGATGGACGCCGTGAACAACGTCGCCAGCGTTGTCCCCGCACGCACACCCACGCCCGCGCTCTCCTGCGTCAAGCTCGTCGCCCGCAAGGTCGGAGGTGCGGGCGAACTCACGCTCAGCGGCACCGAGGCGGAAACCTCCCTCCACCTCACGCTCACACAGGTGGATGTCCAGCAGCCCGGCGAGGTTGCCATTCCCGCCGACAAGCTCCGCGCCATTGTCTCCGCGGAAGATGGCGAGCCGACGCTCACCATCGAGACCGAAGGCGACCAGTGCCACATCCGCGGCACCAACGCCCACTTCCGCGTCTTCGCCTATCCCGCCAAAGACTTCCCCGCCATGCCCGACTTCGCCGCCGCCGCGGGCGGCACCGGCCCCGACCCCGCCAAGGCCGTCTTCTCCCAGCCCGCCAGCGGCCTGATGGAGATCGTCTCCCGCACCGTCTTCGCCACCGCCCGCGAAACCAGCCGCTACGCCATCAACGGCGTGCTCCTGAAGCGCAACGGCAAGAAGCTCGAGATGGTCGCCACCGACGGCCGCCGCCTCGCGCTCTCCCGCACCGAGCTGACCGGCGCAAGCGCCAAGGGCGAGTCCGTCACCTGCATCGTCCCCACCAAAGCCCTCAACATCATGATGAAGCTCGCCCGCGATCCGGAAGAGAACGTCCGGATGGCCATCAGCGACACCCGCATCTTCTTCGCCTTCGAGCCGACACCTCCCGGCGGCGGCAAGGACCCCGACAAACTCCCCGTCCCCCGCGCCGTCCTCTCCAGCGTCCTCGTCGAAGGCACCTTCCCTCCATATGAAGATGTCATCCCCAAGGACCAGGACAAGAAAGTCACCGCCAGCCGCGATGAGCTTTCCAGCGCAGTCCGCAAGGCCAGCGTCCTGACCAACGAAGAGTCCCGCGGCGTGCGCATGGCCTTCACCAGCAAGGACAAAAAGCTCAAGCTCTCCAGCCGCGCCCCCGAGATGGGCGAGAGCGAAATCTCCATCGACCTCTCCAAGTTCGAGGGCGACGATATCGAGATCAGCTTCAACCCCACCTTCATCACCGACGTGCTCAAGGTCATCCCCGACCAAGATGTCATCGTCGAACTCAAAGCCCCCAACCGCCCCGGCCTGATCCGCCTGATGAACAACGAGTTCGTCTACGTGGTGATGCCGGTGAACCTGCCGACGTAATCGCACACACGCCCGGGATGAGGCGGTTCCTCCGCCGAATCCCGGGATCTCCGATCACGCACACCCCAATAGCCGTGCCACCGACTTTCGCCGCTTCGGCAAACGTCGGTGCGGTCTACCCATTGCGTGTGCCCTGCAAGTCGCCTTCTCCGCGATACCTCCCGGCGAGCCGAAACCCCGGCCGCCTATCTCCCCCTCTTCACCTGCCCG
>JBKJOD010000293.1:0-25471 GCA_046593245.1 Phycisphaerales bacterium | reverse complement strand
AGCCAGCGTTGCCGCCGCCACGATGCGCCAGACAACTCGCCGCGCACATGCCATGGTGAACTCCCGGAATGCCACCAACTCGAACGCAGGTCCAATCCCGATCCCGCACGAACTTCGGCCATCTCTACCTATTACAGACTACCGCCTACCCGCGCCCGTCGCCAGCCGTGCCAGCCATTCGGGCCGATCCGGAGGCAGTTTCACACTTCTGCGCCTTTGGTTGCCCCGGGGATCGCCCCCGGAACGCCTCTGTGTATCGCCCGCCGGACTCGACACTCCGCCCAAGCAGCCGTACTGTTGCCTCCCCTGTCAAACGCCGGGCTGACCCCCGATGTTGCAGGTCCACCGCCCAGGTGGCGAAATTGGCAGACGCACTACCTTGAGGTGGTAGCGCCCGCAAGGGCATGGAGGTTCAAGTCCTCTCCTGGGCATTTGATTGGCTGGCGGCCGGTCGCGAAGCGATCGGCCGCGTCCGTTTCGGGGGTTTCCATATTTGGTATACTCGGCGTGACTTGCCCGAATGCGGGCGTTGGAGGTCACTATGCACTGGGTTCGCTGTGTTTCCGTATGGATTGTGGTTGTTTGTGTGCTTGGAGCGTTCGGGTGCGCGGCCAGCCGCGATCAGGCGTCGAAGGGCGCAGATCGGGTGACTTCCCTCTTTGACGGCACCACTCTCACCGGCTGGAAGGGGCTCGTCGCCGATCCCCCCAAGCGGGCGAAGATGTCGGCCGCCGAACTTGCCGCCGCGCAGGCCGTGGCGGATCAGCGGATGCGTGAGCACTGGCGGGCCCAGAACGGCGTCCTTCTGTATGACGGCAAGGGCGACAGCATCTGCACGGCTCGCGACTACACGAACTTTGACATGATGGTGGACTGGAAGATTCCGTCCAAGGGGGACAGTGGCATCTATCTGCGCGGCTCGCCGCAGGTGCAGATTTGGGACAACCCGCTCGGCTCCGGCGGGCTGTACAACAACCAGAAAAACCCGTCGAATCCGCTGGTGGTGATGGATCGGCCAACCGGCGAGTGGAACACCTTTCGTATTCGCATGGTCGGCGAGCGCGTCAGTGTCTGGCTGAACGGAACGCTGGTGACGGATGATGTGCTGATGGAAAACTACTGGGAGCGCGAGAAACCGATCTATCCGAGCGGGCAGATCGAGCTGCAGAACCACTCCTCGCCGCTGGAGTTTCGGAATATCACCATTCGCGAACTCCCGGCGTCGCCGCCTGCACCCAAGTAAGATGCCCGACCATGGTCGAGCGGAAGAGACATCTTGCCAAAGCGTTGACGTACCGGGTGATGGGGAGCGCGGGAACCGCCGCGATCGCATACATCGCAACCGGGGATATGAAGATCGGTGCCTCCGTCGGTGCGATCGACAGCATTGTGAAGGTCGGTATCTACTACGCCCACGAGCGCATCTGGTACCGGATCAGATGGGGGGTTCGGGAAAGCGGGGTAAAGAGTGAGTGATCGCTGCCGGTCAGATAAGAAAAATCCGCCCGCATGGTGAGAAGAGTTTGCGCCTCTTCCGGTCGCCCCAGTTCTGCGGGGTGAAGCCGCGATCAGGGAGATGCGATAACTCCTGCGGATGGTGCTTGGCCGACATGCTTTGACCCACCACCGTCCGGTCGGGAGCGGCACGCATGGAAACTCATACGAGTCTGGATGAAGCGACGGCGGGTTCGGGGACGATTCGTCTGCTGGTCTGCAATGGCTCCGCTCTGGTGCGATCTGAGATGGCTCGTCTGCTCGCGGGGCATCCTTCTCTTGCGCTGGTAGACTGCGCTCGGAACTTGCGCGAGGCGGTGGACAAAACCAGAACCCTGCGCCCCGATGTGGTCGCGATTGATGTCGAGTCGCCGATCTTCGGCGGGCCGCAGGCCGCGGCGGAGATTCTCCGCGCCGGTACCACCCGCGCTGGCGACGCCCCCATCGTGCTGGGCTGCTGCCGCGAGAGCAACGCTAGCGCGCACACCGGCCTGCGCGCTCTGGCGGAGGGTGCGTCGGATGTGATTGTTCTACACAGCGAGCGGCTGAGCAACGAGCCGATGAACTGCCGCGATGAACTCGTCCGCGCCGCGATCGTTCTGCAGGCGGACAAAGCGACCGATCGCGGCGTGCATGTGCGTTTCCCGGATCGTCATGGGCACATGCCGGAACTGCACCGCACATCGCTCATTGCCATCGGCGCGGCCGAGGGTGGCCCTGTCGCGCTGGAGTCGCTGCTGGCGATGCTGCCTCCCGGGCTCCCCTGCCCGATCGTCATCGCGCAGCGCACTCGCGCGGGATTCACGCGCGCCCTCGCGGAGCGGCTTGACGGCGTGACTGCGATTTCCGTTGTGCATGGCGAGAGCGGCATGCCACTGCATCCGGGCGTGGCGTATGTCGTGCCCGCGGGGTGCATCGGGCGCACACGTTCGCTCGGCCCCGGTCCGGCGCGACTCGAACTCGCCGCGGCGGATGACGCGGACACCTGCGTGAACGAGCTGCTTTGCTCAGGTGCGCGACAGGCGCGATCGGCTTGCGTCGGAATCGTGCTCTCCGGCACCGGCGAGGATGGCCAGGAGGGTGCGCGGGCGGTGCTTGCGGCTGGCGGCATGGTGCTGGTGCAACCCGTGAGCGAGGCGTTGTGTGCTGGAATGCCGCGCTCGGCGATGCGAGCCGGCGGGTGTGCGGCGAGTATCGAGAAGTTGGCGTGCGGGCTGGCCGCGCTGGCCATGCCGCTAGTGCGTGCGGCGTGATCAACGTCCGACCCGGGTTATCCGAGAGCTCTTGCGGATGAAAGGGTCGGGTAAGCGTCAAGTTGGCTGGATCGACGACCGATAGCCCGATTGCCATGCCATCTATGTCGCCCGCCATCATCCGCGAGTTTCTTGGCCAATCTGCCGATCTGATCGATCGGGTTGACACCGATCTTGCGAATCTCACACGCTGCCCACACGATGCACTCGCGGCGGACCGTATCGCCGGAGCACTCAGCGAGCTGCGCACCAGTGCCGGGTTTCTGGACCTGTCGGAGTTTGAGGCCGCCGCGGCACGCGCCGCCGAGATTGTTCGAGAGTTGCGGCACTCGGCCGGGCTTAATGACGCGGACTCAATCGCTTCCCTGACCCGCGCGATCCAGACACTCAAGGCCAGCAAAGCCGAGATCGAGCGAACTGTCAGCGGCGACTCGCAAGTCGCGATGACGGCGCCGCGGACGTCCGCACAGGATTTCACCGAGCATCCGAGCACGCCGAAGAACTATCCCGCGACAAAGGCCCTCATTGTGGAACGCCGCCCGCTGCGATTGGAAGACTCCAAGAGCGCGCTGGTGGAGTACATGGTCGAGGATCTGCGCGATGCCATCTCAATGGCGGAGCAGGCCGTTCGCCGCGCCGAGTCGCGCGTGGCCCGAGCCACGGGCGCGAGCGGGCTGGCACGCATCAGCACGGAGTTGGCGCGCACGGCGCAGTTCTTCGAGCTGCCCGGGCTGCACGCACTGGCCGATGTGCTCGGTCGCGCCGGCGCGGTGATTCCATCGATGAGCGAGAGTGGCCTTGGTCAGCTCTTCCCGCGCCTGCAAGGCGTGCTCGAACTGCTGCGCGAGATGGCCGATGGTCTGGCGTACTCGACGATCATCGTGCGCCCGCTGGACGGACTTCGTGATGCGATTGGCGCGATCGCCGATGGACGCGAGCTTGAATCTTCCAACGTGCTGCCGATCGGATGCGCTCCGCTGGTTGCGCTCGAGATCGACGGTGCTGTTGCCCGAGAGAGCACCTCGGAGCAGCAGATCGCGGAGCGAATCGCAACCGACGCGACCGACGCGGTGGAGATGGCGGATCAGGAACCCTCCGCGGAGGAGTCAATCGCGGCGGCCCCGATCGAGGAGCCGAAAGACACACCCGAACCGGTGTATACGGAGTTCGTGGCCTCAAACGTGTTGCCCTGTGTTCATGAGCAGGATGTCCCGATCATGGACCCCGCCGCCTCCGCCAGCGCGGAGCGCATCGAGCGGGAGATTGCAGCGGCGTGCGCATCGGCTATTCCCGCGCCGAGCCGCATGGATATCGCGATGGCCGAGGTCGGCAATCTCGTCGCACAGGCAAATCGGCTCGCGGCGCTGCCGCAGGAATGCTCGGCCCTGCTCGAGCCGTCGCGGCTGATCACGCGGGTCTCAAACATTGCTTCTGAAGTGGCACGAGCCACCGGCGACATCAAGTCCGCCGTGCTTGATGCGCGAGCGTTACCCGTCGGCGTGCTGCTGCGTGCTTGTGCGGAGTCCGCGGAGCAGGGCGCGAAGAGCTCGGACAGGACCGCCTCGGCGGACATACACGGCGCAGAGATCGAGATCGACTGCGGCGTGATCGAACGCATACGCGAGCCGATGGTGCGGCTGTGCGACCTCTTGGGCACCGCTGCATCGGATCTGGAATCGCCTGCGATCACGCTCTCCGCCACCGTGGATGACGCAACAGACATCATCGAACTGTGCGTGCGCTGCGCGACGCGCCCGGGCACGCTGGACCTTGGCAACGCCCAGATCGAGCCGCTCCGCCGAGCAGCGGAGGCGATCCGCGGCGTGTGTGCGTGTTCAATCGACGATGCCGGATGCGTGCTGGTCACGCTCCGCGTGCCGACCAATCTTGCGTTTCTGTATTGCACGGTCGTGCGCATTGGCAGCACGCTGGTCGCGATTCCCATGTCGGGCATCGATGAGATCGTGCGACCCGAAGCGGACCAGATCGTGGGCAGCGGCTCATCGCGGGCCGTGCTGATCCGCGATGGCGCGGCGGCCTTGCTGGATGGTTACGAACTCTTCGGCGAGACCAGCGAGCCACGCGGCGCGACACCGTACGCCGTCATTCTTTCTCACGCGGGCAAACGTGTTGCGCTGGCGTGCGGGCGTGCGCTGGGAGCGCAGGAGATCGTCGTTCGCCACATGGACCCGATGCCGCGTCGGCTCGGCCCGGTCTCCGGCGTCGGTGCCGCCAGCGATGGCGCGGCCACGCTGATCGTGGATGTTCCAGCTCTGGTGCGAATGGTTGACGGCAGGTCCACCGCCTCCGGAGAGCTCGGCCTGGCTGCATGATCGAAAGGACACGCCGTGCGAATCCTTCTTGTTGACGACTCCCAGACGATGCGCAGCATCACACGCTCCGTGCTCTGCACCATTGGTGCGCACGAGGTGGAAGAGGCGGGCGATGGGCGCGAGGCGATTGACAAGATGCGTGTGTTCGTCCCCGAGCTGATTCTCTGCGACTGGAACATGCCGGTGATGGACGGCCTGGAGTTTGTGCAGCAGGTTCGCGCGACCGACGCGACCACACCGATCATCATGGTGACAACCGAGAGCGAGATGTCCAAGATGATGCAGGCGATCCGCGCGGGCGTGAATCACTACGTGGTCAAGCCCTTTACCCCTGATGTGCTGCGAAAACGCATCCAGGAGACGCTCCGGGCTGCCGCTTCGGGCAACGCCGCGCACAGCGTGCGTCCGGACAGTGTCCGAATGGCGGCCTGATTCCTCGATCTTTCGGCAACACCGGCGTCAGCGATCCGTATGGGAAGGTCTCGCCCGGCGCGGCTTCGCATACACTTGGCCCCCGGGGCGGGCGGCCCTCTCAGCTTGCAATGCAACATACCAACACACATCGGCGGTTCGCGTTGCGCTCACCCGTGATGCGGCTTTTCCTGGGCATATCCATCGCGGCTGGCGTGGGCACGGCCACGCTCGCGCAGTCGGCACCGCCTGCTGCGGGGCAAGCATCTGCGCCCGCTGCTGCAACACCGGTCGATCAACCGGCTGAGAAATCCGCGCCTCGTCCGCCCGCCCCCGCGGTGCAGGACGACGACGAACGCACCGAACTGGTGGTGCATCTCAAAGATGGCCGCCGGTTCACTGGCCCGGTGGTCCGCGAGAACGCCGATGAGGTGGTGATCGCGATCGCGGGGATTCCGCAGTCGTTCCCCACGGCGGAAGTCGAGCGGCTGGAGACGCTCAGGCCGGTGATGGACCGCTATCGCGAGTTGCACGAGGCGGTCGGGAATGATCCGGACCAGATCGTGAACCTGGCCGAGTGGCTCCGGCAGCGCGGCAAGTACGAGCTTGCTCTCACCGAAATCCAGCGTTCGCTCTCGCTGGACAAAACCCACGGCCCTTCCCTGAAAATGAAGCATCTGCTGGAAGAGCAGATCATTCTCAAAAGCAAGGCCGTGAAGCGAGCCCAGGAACCCAAGGATCCGGCCGCGCCAGTTCGGGCCAATCCGATCCGCGCGACGGAGTTTCCGCTGCTGACAGCGGGCGATGTACAACTTATCAAGGTCTTCGAGACCAATCTGGAAGAGAAGCCACGGGTGCTGATCGATCGCAAGACGGTCTCGAAGATGCTGGAGAAATACTCTGACCATCCACTGGTTCCGATCACCCGCGAGGGGCGCGAGGCACTGCTCCGGCAGCCCGCGCTGGAGACGCTGGAACTGATGTTCAAGATTCAGGCCCGCGACTTTTATTCCGAAGTGGAAGTTCTGGACCAGCCCAAGGCATTCGTCACGCTGCGCGACCAGATCAGCCGCACCTGGCTTATCAACTCCTGCTCCACCACGCTCTGCCACGGTGGCGCTGATGCCGGGCGGCTTGCGCTGTACAACCACAGCCCCAACTCTGAACGCACGGTGTACACGAACTTCTACATCCTGTCGAAGTTCCGGCTCGCCAATGGCACGCCGCTGATCAACTGGGATGAGCCGGAGAAGTCGCCGTTGGTGCAGATGGGCCTGCCGCGTGGCAAGTCGCGCTCGCCGCACCCGGAAGTCCCGCACCGCGTTTCCGGGCGCGACACGTACAAGCCGACGTTTCAGACCACCGACGATCCGCAGTTCAAGCAGACAGTTGAGTGGCTCAAATCGCTGTATCGCCCGCGTCCTGAGTACCCGATTGTCTACACCCCGTTTCGGCCCTTCGAGCGGCCAGCGCCTTTGGTAGAAGTTCCAGCGGCTCCAGCACTGCCAGTGCCAGCACCCAAAACAGGTGGTCCTGCTCACCCGGGAAACAATCCAGTTCCCGGCGGCGGCCCAAACGACAATCCCTCCGCACCTCCGACGACACCAAAGCCGGAACCCAAGCCGCGGTAACAGCGGATCAATTGCTACCGGCGGTACTCTTGTTCGGTAAAAATATGGGTGAATCCGCGAGCCCGCCGCACGGGCGGCCGGAGACGTTGGTACAGTGTTCGCCCGCGGCGGCCATTCGGTGATATCGAGTGTTCGCGGCGTATCCCGATCGCACTTGTCCGGGCGTGTCGCCAACGACAGGCCCGGCGGTGATTCAGATGACACACAGGACCCGAGCACACGCATGATCCGATCCAGCAGCCAGCACACGTCCCGTCGCTCCTCAGCATTCATGGTTGTCACCGCCCTCGCGATCGCCACGGTCGCGGGCTCGTGTGACAAGCTGGACTCGGCCCAGAAGTCGATCGACGCGGCGAATGTGAAGTTGGAATCCCTCGCCACGGCGGGGTCCAACGTCGTCGCGCCCGTGGCCATGCGCAAGGATGCGTTCAACAAGATCGCCAGCGATCTTTCCACCATCGCGAACTCCGGCGAGAGCACGCAGACGCAGGCGGCCAATGTGCTGCTGGCCCGCGCCAAGGGCGGGCTTGGTGAAATCTCCGCCAAGGATGCGTCGGATCTTGAGCATCAGTTTCTCTCCCAGATCACCATTGCCCGGGCACAGTTGAACCAGTGGATCAGTCAGCAGTCCACGGCGGCCTCGCTGAACGCGTACAACCCCGCGCAGGACCTGACGGACCTGGACAATCAGGCCAAGACCAAGTTCACCGAAGCCGCCAAGTTCCAGCAGGAAAAGGCGGCCCAGGAAGCGGTCGTGGCGGAGATCACGGGGCGTGCGACGCAGGCAAAGGCGGCGGCCAAGGTGGAGCGCGATCGTGAGGCGGGCATCCGCAAGCAGGCCGAGGGGATGAGCCAGACGGCCAAGGAGCAGATGATCACCCAGGCCGCGGCGGCCTCGCGTGCGGCCGACGCTCTGGAACGCAAGGCGGCGGAGCTCTCCGCCGAGGCGGCCAAGGAAGCCCCGAAGGTCGATGAGATCGCCAATATGGTGGACCGCCTGCAGAAGCAGGTGGAGTCACTCAAGAACGCGAAGGAATCCATCCAGAAGCGTGCTGCTGCGGCGAAGGTGAACTCGGATCAAGCGATTGGTGATGCCAACACGGTTGGTGCCAAGATCAAGACGACGCTGGACGGGCTGGCCAAGATCCGCGAAGCCGCGGCGACACCGGCTCAGGAAGCCGTGAAGCAGTACAAGGCCGCGGCGGACGCTTCGAAGAAGGCGTCAATGACCAGCGCGAAGGAATCCAAGACGGCGGCGACCGCCGCGCAGGGCGGATATTTGCAGTGCATCGGCGATGTGCTGGCGACGCGGGCGCGAAGCGTCGCGGTGTATGCCGCGACGCTGAAGGCGATCACCACGGCGACCCCCGCGATTCCGGGTGCAGCGGAACTGGCCGCGAAGGCCACGGCCGCGGAGCAGGAGTTTGAGACCGTCAGCAAGGAAGCGGAAACGGCGTATGCCGACGCTCGCGCGGCGTTCGACAAGACGGGGGCCTCGGGCGATCTGAAGCTTCGCATGGATGCCGTAACCAAGGCGATGGATGAGCTCAAGGAGCTTCGCAGCAAGCCCCCGGGCACGATCGCGCCCGCCCCCGCGGCGATGGAGAAGACGGCGGGGGACAAGGCGATGGCCGACAAAGCCGATGCGACAAAGCCGGCGGACGACGGTGCAAAGGCGGAAGCACCCGCCAAGCCCGCGCTCTCGGCGGATGAAGCCAAAGCCGTGGACACGGAAGTTCGCGCCGCGCTCAAGGAGATCGCCGCGGCGACTGCCGCCGACGACACGGAGAAGATGCTCACGCACTTCGACTTTGCCAATGACGCGGAGAAGAAAATCATCCAGGCCGCGCTCCCGATGAAGAAGACCATCACCGCACTGGACGCCGCGGCCACGGCCAAGTTCGGCAAGTCGATCGGCGATCTGGCGAAGGAGTCCAAGTCTCCGGCGATCAAGGGCAACCCGATCCTGCCCATGCTGGTGGCGATGGGGAAGAGCAATGCCTTCGCGGTTCTTGGGTCGGACGCGGATGCGGCGATCAACGTCAAGGCGAGCAGCGCGACCGAGGCGAGCGTCTCGGCCGAGGGCAGCCCTGCGGCGACCAAAATGGTGAAGAAGGACGGGATGTGGAAGATCACCGGGCTGGGCGCATCGATGGGGCCGATGGCGGCACAGATGATGCCGATGTTCAAGTCGCTCTCCGAGTCGTTCACATCCGTAACCGAATCCATCAAAACGGATAAGTATGCTGACGCGGACGCCATGCTCACGGACCTGAGCGCCAAACTTATGGGGGCCATGGGCGGGATGATGGGCGGTTCCGGTCCGGGCGGGCGTCCGAAGTCCGGCGGTTGACCTCGATGGGCTTTGGCTGCTAGTTTTGCCGCCCATTTCTGCACTCGAACACTCCTCGCCGGGCGCTGCCACGCCACCCCGGCACATGACCGAAGGGATCGACTCTGAACCGCATCGCACGCTTCGCCCTGGCTCTGCTCGCCGCGACCGCACTGGTTGCGATTGCTCCCGCGCGCTCGGCCCTGGCCCAGAACAACATTCCCGATGCGGTGATCACGTCCTCCGGACAGATGACCCCCGAGGCCAAGACGCAGATCGGGGACTTCATCAAGTCTCAGACGGCGGGTCTCTCCGGCGATGTCGCTGCAATCCGGCGGGCCAAGAACGCGCTCTCCGCTCCGCTCAACAACGCCGGGGCGACGGAATCGTTCCGGCGCGAGTATGGGCTGCAACTGCTGCCGGTGGTCACGCCGCTGGTGGGCAGTGCCAAGGAAGAGGTTGCCATCAACGCCCTGCGACTGTCCGGGCTGATGGGGACCAAGGCCGGGCTGGACCTGGCGATGAAGGGGCTGGACGACAAACGCCAGAGCGTGCGCGTCATGGCGGCGATGAGCGTTGGTCTCTCGCTCAGCACCGGCCGGGCCAAGGATCGCAGCGCTCTCTCGCCGCGCAACGCCACCGACGGGCTGACAGCACTGAACGACAAAATGGTGGCCGAGCAGGACCCGCGCGTGCTGGACGCGATGGTGCTTGCGATGGACGCGGCCACCAAGGTGAAGCAGGAAGACCTCGCGGATGTTCGCACCAAGGCGATGGCCTTCCTGCTTGCGGGAACCAAGCGGATCGCGGAGCAGCAGACTGTTCCCGCGCTGGATATGGCACTGTCGCACGCTGTCAAGGCGATCGGCGAGGCGATGCTGGAGACCGGCGCGGACAAGCTTCCGGATGCATCGGTGAAAGAGGCCGCGTGCGCCGCAGGTGATGTGGTCGGCGCGGTGCAGCGCCGGCTGGATGCCAGCCCGACCGAAGCCGAGCGGAGCGGACTGGGATTGATCGCCCAGCAGTGCGAGCGCATCGTGCAGCAGGCCGCGACCGCCCTGGGGACCAAAGCCCCGGTCTACAACTTTGATGAGCTGGTCCACGAGAGCAAGGACGCCGAGTTCAAGGCGGCGGCCCAGCGGCTGTACCACGATCTGGGCGGCGACCCATTCGGTTGCAAGCCAGCGGATCGGTATCCGAAGCCTTGAGACCCGCGTTTGCCCGCGTTGGCGGGTTGCCAGACGTAACCTAGTCCCATGCTGAGGATGCTCGCGCCATTGCTGGCGCTGATGGTGATTGGTGCGCTAGTGCTGGCAACGGACCGGCCGCGCCCGCGTGCGGACTTCACGTTCACAAACCACGCCGAGGTGAACACGCTGGACCCGCAGAAGATGTCGTGGATGTACGACCTGCGAATGGGGCGCATGCTCTACGAGGGGCTGGTGCGACCGGACTTTTTGGGCGCGGAGCCGACGATTGTGCCGGGCGTGGCGGAGCGGTGGGAGATTTCCGAGGATGGGCGGACATACACGTTCCACATGCGGGCGGGTGCGAAGTGGTCCAATGGGGAGCCGGTGCGGGCGCCGGACTTTGTGTTCACATGGCGGCGCGCCATGCTGCCGGACACGGCGTGCGACTACACGGGGATGTTCCAACGCATCGAGGGCGGAGCGGAGTTCTTCAAGTGGCGACAGGATGCTCTCGCCGCGTTCAAGCCGGGCGACGACGCGGCGAAGCTCTGGCAGCAGACGGTGACGAAGTTTGAGGAGATGGTGCGGCTCAAAGCGGTGGACGATCGAACGCTGACGTTCACGCTGCGCCAGCGGGCACCATACTTCCTGGACATGTGCGGATTCCCGGTGTTCTCGGCGCTGTATCCGCCCTTGCTGGCGCGGTACGAGACGCCGGATGAGCAGACGGGGCGGATCACGCCGCGTTCGGGGTGGACCAAGCCGGGTGTGCTGGTGGCGAACGGTCCGTTTGTGATGACGGCGTGGCGGTTCAAGCGCGACATGGACTTTGTAAAAAGCCCGACATATTGGGATCGGGCGCGGCTGAACTTCGAAACGGTGCGCTCGGTCTGCATCGAGGACATGAACGCGCAGATGCTGGCAGCGCGGGCGGGGACCATCGACTGGCTCTCGGAGGCGGGCGCATCGTTCCGCTCGGACATGCTGGCGGAGCGACGGGCCTATGAGCGCGAGCATCAGCGTGAGATCGACGCGATGCGGGCACAGGGTCTGGACCAGGCGACTATCGAGCGCACGCTGCCGGATGATCCGCGCGACCGGATTCATTCGTTTCTTTCCTTCGGCACGTACTTCTACAGCTTCAACTGCCAGAGGGCGCTGATGGATGGGCGGGTGAACCCGTTCGCGGACAAACGGGTCCGACGGGCGTTCGCGCTGGCGATGGACAAGGAGCGGATCACGGTGCAGGTGCGTCGCGTGGGCGAGCCGGTAAGCGCGACGCTGGTGCCGCCGGGGTCCATCGTGGGATACGAGTCGCCGCGCGGCCTCGGTCGCGATGCCGCGGAAGCCAAGCGGCTGCTGAAAGACGCGGGATACGACGGGGGCAAGGGGCTGCCGACGATTCAGATTCTGTACACCCGCGACGCGGGGCACGAGTCGATCGCGCAGTCGGTCAAGAAGGACTGGGAAGAAGTGCTCGGCGTGAGTGTGGAGCTGGCGCAGCGCGAGGTGAAGGCGTTCAAGAACGATCTGCGCAAGGGCAACTTCATGATCGCCAAGGGGAGCTGGTTTGGTGACTATCTCGACCCGTGTACGTTTCTGGATATCAGCCGCACGGGCGATGGCAACAACGATCGCAAGTATTCGTCTCCGGAGTTCGATGGCCTCATGGCCCGCGCGGATGCGACGGCGGACCGTGCAACACGCATGACGCTGTTGACGCAGGCGGAGCGACTCATCGTGGAGGAGGATCTGCCGATCCTGCCGATATTTCAGTACATGGATGTCTCGATGTACAATCCGCACACGCTGACAGGGATCAGCAGTCATCCGCGCCAGGATCAGATGATCGATATGATGGATGTGATCGGGGATGGAAAGGGGAAGGAAGTGCCGCGCGAGCGACCGGCGCGCCCGGCGCGTGCGGAGACAGCGGGGGCCACGCCATGATCGGGCTGATCGCCCGTCGCTTGCTGCAACTGCCGCTGATCCTGCTGGTGATCTACACGCTCACGATCGTGCTGGCGTGGGCGATTCCCGGGAGTCCGCTGGACAAGCCGGAGGGGCGGCAGCCGCCGGCGGAAGTGCGCGAGGCGATGAAGCGGCAGTACAACCTGGATTCTCTGCCGCGGTTTTACGGTTCGTATCTGGCGAGCGCGACTGGGGTGCGATGGGTGGCGGATGAGGTGTCGGGTCGGGCGGCGCGGGAGCGCGAGCGGGCGATCGCCAGCGGCGCGAGGGTGCCGGCGCGCTATGTGTTTGATCTCGGGCCATCGCTGATGTACGAGGACTGGCGGGTGAACGAGATCATCGGGGCGAGTCTGCCGGTCTCGATCACGCTGGGGCTGGGCGCGGTGGTGATCGCGACGGTGATCGGCGTGGGCGCGGGTGTCATCGGGGCGGCACGCCCCGGCTCACTGGCGGACCACGCGACGCTGGGGCTTGCGCTCGTGGGCATCAGTGTCCCGAGCTTCGTGGTGGGGACGATGCTGGCGCTGGTGTTTGCCGTGTGGTTGCAGTGGTTTCCGCTCGGCGGGTGGGGAACGCCGCGGCAGATGGCCCTGCCGATGCTGACGCTCGCGCTCCCCTTCGCGGCGTACATCGCGCGGCTGACTCGGATGGGAATGGTGGAGCACTTGCAGGCGGACTACATCCGCACGGCGCGGGCCAAGGGCGCGAGTGAGGCGAGCGTACTGCTCAAGCACGCGCTCAAGAACGCGTTTCTGCCGGTGCTGAGTTTTCTCGGCCCCGCGAGCGCGGCGGCGATGACGGGCTCGTTCGTCATCGAGCGGGTCTTCTTCGTGCCCGGGATCGGCCAGCACTTCGTGAACGCGGTGCTGAACAAGGACCTGTTCCTGATCATGGGCGTCGTGCTGATCTACGCGACCATGCTGGTGCTGCTGAATCTCGCGGTGGATGTGCTGTATCGGTGGGTCGATCCGCGGATTGAGGCGTAGTGCAACGTGGCATGGGCTTTCCAGCCCATGCTGCGGCCGCTTTGGGCCGCAACGCTGGATGTTTGCACGCAGCATGTGCCAAACAACCAAGGCATCTCGGCCGCGGCGGCCGAGACAGGGGCTCGTAAGCCCCTGCCACAACTACTCCTGCGGCGTGAACGTCGCGCCGTCGCGAACATCGCAGCTCACCAGATCACCGGGGGCGAAGTCGGCCGCGCTTTGGCGCTGGTCGATCAGGTGCAGGTGGATCGGCATTCCGGCATCGACGGTGAGCGTACGGGCGGCGGCGTTGCAGGTGACGACCCGCCCCTGCACGCGGCGCGGGCGGCCCATGAGCGGCTCGACGTACTTGCCGCCGGTGTCCACGATGTCCACGCGCCGTGCGTCAACACGAATGGTGCCGATGACCTTCTTGCCCGGCTCGGCGCGAATCTGCAGCGGAACGAGCAGGTGCATCTGGTAGTTGGTGTTCGGGAAACTCACCACGATGTGGCCGGTGTGCGCGGACTCGAGGATGCCGCGGGCGAGGGAGGAGTCGATCGGAGTGGTGGGAGCGGGGTGAAGCATTGCGTGAGTTTAGGATGCCGCAGCGTGCGGAGAGCGGGCTGACGCGGCGAGAAAGTTGGCGAGCAGTTTGGGGCCTTCGATGGTCAGGAAACTCTCGGGGTGGTACTGCACGCCCTCCAGCAACGGCTTGTGCTCGCCTCGCGGCCAGACGCGGCGGAGGCCCATGACGACGCGCCGGGTCGGGCCGGTCGGGCTGGCCGCGTCGATTGGTTCATCGGTCCACGCGCTCACCGTCCAGCCGCTGCCATCCGCGGCGGTGGGGGGGATGGTCTCGGGGAGCACGACCAGCGAGTGGTATCGCGTGGCTGTGAAGGGATTGGAGAGCCCTTGGTACACGCCCTGGCCGTCATGATGGATTTCGGAGGTCTTGCCGTGCATGGGGACGATGTGCCGCTGGACGGTCATGCCGTTCAGGTCGCCGATGGTCTGGTGGCCGAGGCAGACGCCCAGCACCGGGATGCGCCCGCTGAAGTGCTGGATCATGGCGGCGGAGCAACCGGCCTCTTTGGGTGTGCAGGGGCCGGGGGAGATGATGAGGTGGGATGGGCCGCGGCCGCCGTCGAGCCGCGTGGCCTCTTCGGGTGTGATCTGATCGTTGCGGACAACATTGATCTGGACGGATGGGTCAATCTCGCCCAGCCGCTGGACAAGGTTGTACGTGAAGGAGTCGTAGTTGTCGATCAGGAGAATCATTGCGAGAAAGGATAAGGCCGGTGGCGCAGGGGTTCTTGCGCGACCGGCCTTGATTGTTGCTATGGCTGAAGTCTGCCGTGGAAGATCAGGGCCCGACGGAGTTGTAGATTTGGCCGTCGTCGATGGCGGTACCGGAGTTGCTCTGGTTCTTGGGCACCGTGACTTTGACGGAGCCGGTGCAGGAGCCGCCGGCGTTGGTGGCGCGGAAGTTGATGGTGTAGACGCGCCCGTTGCGGTTGCCGGCGCGCTCGGCACGGAGCAGGACAACGGGGCCGATGATGACGGCGTCGGGACCGGTGTCACCATCGCCGAGCCCGCGGATCGGTTCGTCTTGCGTCACACTGAGGATGGTGATGGAGGCGAGGTTGAAGCAGGGATCTCCGACGCCGAGAATGAAGATGGGTTCAAGCCGATGGTTCGGTGGCCAGAGTTCGCCGTTGCTGGCGCGTGCACCGGAGCAGTTTGGCGGCGTGATGAAGTTGTGGATATGGATAGTGACATCGGAAGTGCTTGAGAGTGCGCCGTCGCTGACAGTGAGCTGGAAGACGATGACCGAGCCGGCTTGGCTCACCTGCGGTGCGGTGAAGGTGGGCGATGGGCTGGTGGTGCTGGAGAGAGTGACGGCGGGGCCGCTGATTTGCTGCCAGGAGTAGGTGAGGGCATCGCCGTCGGGATCGCTGCTGGCGGAGCCGTTGAGCGTGACGGTGGTGCCCTCGTTGAAGGTGCCGCCGGTTCCGGCGTTCGCCACCGGGGGGTGGTTGATGTTCTGGACGAAGACGCTGACGGTGTCGGAGGAGGAAACAAGGCCGTCGCTGACACCCAGAGCGAAGGTGAGTGTTGCGCCGCCCTGGCCGACAAGCGGAGCCGTGAACGTCGGACGCTGCGGATCGGTGAGATTCAGCGTGACGGCGGGGCCGCTGGTTTGTGTCCATGCATACGCGAGCGCGTCGCTGTCAGGGTCGAAGCTGGCGGAACCGTTGAGCGTCACGGCGGTGCTCTCATTGACGACCTGATCCGGCCCGGCCTCGGCCTGCGGCGGATTGTTTACGTTGGTGACCGTGACATTCACCACCGCGGCGATCGCGCCGCTGGGGCACGTGTTGACCGTTGCCTGGAAGGTGAGCGTCGCGCCACCCTGCGGCACCGTCGGGGCTTGGAAGGTGGGGTGGAACTGGTCGGCGACGTTGAGGATGACGGTTGGTCCGGCGATCTGCGTCCAGGTGATCTGGGTCGGGCAGCCGGGACCGCCGGAGCTCAGCGAGCCGTCGAGCGTGACCGTCGTACCTGACAACACCGCCTGGTTCGGGCCGGCATCGGCGATGGGCATGGAGCCGGGAGGGCCGAGCCGGACGGCAAGGTTGCCGGTGCCGTTGGTGATGGCAGTGGATGAGACTGACCAGCCCGTGGGTCCGAAGCTGGCTGGGTATGCGGAGATCACGAGGTAGTAGGTGCCGGCGGCAAGAGGGCCGTTCTGGCCTTGGAAGGAATAGTTTTCGCCGAGACTGGGGCGAGCCGGCGTGGCCGCGCCGAAGGAAAGAGCGCTCAACGCGCCGCTGCCGCCGTCGTCATTGAAGTCGAGCAGGTTTCCTGCGCCGTCGTACAGGGCGATCTCGCTGTCGTTGCCGGGGGTGAAGACGGTGCCCTCGGAGTCGATGTCGAGGTACATGGTCGGCGAAACGGCGGAAATGGTGAACTTGTACCAGCTCACCGAACCACCGGAAACGTTGATCCCCGGAACGATGAAGGGTGCGGCGGTGGTGAGCGCGCCGAGATTGGTGGAGGCCGGTTGGGCCAGTACGGATCGGGGCGCGACAGAAGCACCCAGGAGAGCCATGCCGACAGCCAGCGCGGAGACAGACCACGCTCGCGGCCGAAGCAGCGACGAGAGAACACATAAGTACATAGCGGAAGCACTCCTGACTGTTCGGCCGCAACGGCGAGCTGATATCCCGAGCCCGACAAGGAAACGGGCGTCACGGCCCGCGGCGGAACAGAAATACGTTATCAAACTCCGTTCAGTGATGCAAGCATGAAACGCTGCACCAAAATATACTTCATCAAGCGATTCGTAAGAATGTTCTGAGAGGACCATCGGGGCGCGGAGCCGATTGGGATGAGAAACTCATCGGGGGAAAACCATCCACAGTCGTAGAAAACGCGAGTGTGCGACGTGGGTGTGAGCGATATAGAAAAGCTCGTGCGCGACGCGGCACCCAGTTTGGTTTCATTCTTGATGAATACTCGTCAGAAAAATGTTCGGAAGGCGGAGGAGTGGATTCGGGCATCACCGTTTTTTCTGTTGAGTTGTGATTGCGATGCGTTGGAGGCAGCGTGATTGGATGCGTTCGGTGGGAAAGACCATGAGGGAAGCGCGATTTCTGCGCATGGGTCGACGCTCCGCAAAGAGCGGTGGGAGAACAAATCGTCGCCGCGAAAAAAGAAAGGGTTTTTCGCAGATTTTCCTTGCGACCCAACTGGCGGATCGTATCCTGTACGGTACACGTACAAAGGCCGACTTCAACACTGGCGGAGCATTTTTACTTCAATATGTCACTCCGATCGCTCTTCATCGACTTCAACAGCTATTTCGCATCGTGCGAGCAGCACCTGCGCCCGGAGCTGCGTGGTCGGCCGGTTGCCGTCGCGCCGGTGGTGGCACCAAGCGGGTGCTGCATCGCGGCCAGCTACGAGGCGAAGAAGTTTGGCGTGAAAACTGGGATGCGGGTGCGCGAGGCGATGGAATGCTGCCCGACGATTGAGATCATCGACGCGCGCCCAAGCGAATACATCCGGCTGCACCACCAGTTGATCGAGGCGATTGATACCTGCATTCCGATTGACGGGATTCACTCGGTGGATGAGATGTCGTGCCGGCTCGCGCCCAGTGAGCGCGATCCGTCGGCAGCGACTGCGCTTGCCGGAAAGATCAAGCGGGCGATCAGCCAGCGCGTCGGGCCGACGATGCGTTGCTCGATCGGCGTTGCGCCGAACCGGTTTCTGGCGAAGGTGGCGACGGACATGATGAAGCCGGATGGGCTGGTGATCATTCAGAAACACGAGTTGCCGCACCGTTTGTACACGCTGGACCTGATTGATCTGCCGGGGATCGGGCCGCGGATGAACAAGCGGATTCGCGGGCGGGGCATCCACACCATCGAGCAGTTGTGCGAGCTGAACGAAGCGCAGATGGTCGCGCTCTGGGAGAGCGTGCTAGGGACATACTGGCATCTCTGGCTGCGCGGCGAGGTGACGCACGAGGAACCGACGCGTAAGCGCAGCATCGGGCACCAGCACGTGCTGCCGCCGAAGCTGCGGAGCGAGGATCAGGCCCGTGCGGTGGCGATGCGATTGCTGCACAAAGCGGCGGCGCGGATGCGGCAGATCGGATACGCGGCGGGGCGGCTGACACTGAATCTGTCGCTCGAGCCCGCGCCGGGAGAGACTGGCCCGGGATACGGGCCGGCGAGTGGATGGCGATCGGCGGGGTGGCACGCGTCCGCCGCGCTTCCCGCGGGATGTCGCGATACCACGCAGTGCGCGGAGGTTCTGTCGCGCCTGTGGAACGCGCGTCCGCCGGGGCGACCCAAGCAAGTGGGCGTGACTCTGAGCGAACTGGCGGCGGATGCGTGCGTGACCGCGCCGCTGTTCGCGGAGGAGCGGAAGAGCGAGGAGTTGTGCCGCGCGGTGGACGCGATCAACCTGCGGTTCGGACGGAACGCGGTGTACAGCGGCGGGGTGCATGAGGTGCGGGACAGCGCGCGCGGGGGGATCGCGTTCAACTTTGTGCCGGATTTGGGGGTGGTGGATGGGGTAAAGTGAGAAAATCGCGGGGTTGGCTTTTGCGAGGACGTTTGGTGGTGAAGTTCGCCTGGCACCTACAATCATGTATGACGTATCGAGGTGTCTATCGAGACGGAGTCGTGGTCCTGCAAGGGGATGTGGATCTCCAAGACGGCGAAGCGGTGGATGTCAATCCGACCAATCCGAGCCGGATCAAGCGATCGAAAAAGAAGGCGACGAAGAAATCGGATGGATCCCTGCCCGCCAAGTCGCGGGCATCTCTCAAGAAGAGTTCCACCAAGCGCCCGCTGCCGGGATTCGGAGCGTGGAAGCATCGCACTGATATCGTCGATACCGCGGAGTTTGCGAGGGCGTTGCGTCGGAAGACCAGCAGTCGAAAGTTCGCTGACTGATGTTTCTCGACACGGCCATCTTCATCGACTATCTCAAGGGCAGCGATTGCGATCATCCGCGCACGGAGCAGCGGAGAGGTGCCGATGCACGCGGTGGTCGCGGCGGAACTGATCACCGGCGTGCTGAATCGGTCAGAGCTTCGACGCACGGCCGCACTCATCTCGACCTGCCGCGTGGTGGTGCCAGATGAATCAGACATGCGTCGCGCGTTGCGGCTGCTGGAAAAGCACGTCCCCGCAGATGGTTTGGATTGGAATGACTGCCTGATCGCGGCGACCGCGCTGCGGCTGGGCGAGCCAGTGGTGACGCCGAACGAGAAGCACTTTCGGGTCTTTCGCGGGCTAGAAGTCATCAAACCATATTGAATGGCTTGCGAATCGAGCGCGAATGGCTGTTCGTGAGTGAGCGGTATCCGAGTTACGCCGCTTCCGCGTTCCCCAGTTGCTCCGTTCCCGCAACGCCGTCGCGGGTCACGAAGAAGAGCGAGTCGGTGATCGGGTAGGGCAGTCGCTTGTAGTCCTGCTGCACTCGGTTCACGAGGCGCTGCATAAACGGCTCGGGGTTGCCGGTCATGGCGATGAACATGTCGCGGGCGGGGGTGGCGACGAAGAAGTCACCGCCGAGTTGCGGGGAGAGGCGGCGGTGCAAGCTGGAGAGCAGCAGACGCGCGGCGTCGTAGCCGTCCTGCTCGCTGACGATCGCGGCCTTGCCGCCCTCGCGGCTCTCGACGAGCTGCACGGAGAGTTCAGGGACGTAGCGATCCAGATTCTTGCGGGCGATTTCTTCCAGATCATCGGAGCAGACGCCCCACTTGATCATCTGCTCGGTGGTCACGCTCACCGTCATGTGCGGGAGGTCCATCACGAACACCACCACGGTGCCGTTCACATACGGGACGTGCGCGACCTGCTCGCGGGTAAGGTGGTTGAAGATTGCTTCGGGCTGGATGCGCGGCATGATCCGCGGCTTGGCGAAGTCAAATGTCGCGCTGGAGAGGACCATGCTCTCGGTGGAGAAGAGATGCTCGAGGTAGTGTTCGACGATCTCGATGCCGCGTTCGGGGTCGCGGTTCACGAGACGATTGAGGTTTTCCAGATCAAGCCGGCGGCCGTCCACGATCAGCTCGCGCGGACTGGTGAGCTGGACGGAGTGGTCGGGCTGCAACCGGCGCAGCATGGCGGCAACGCACTCGGCAAACGCTTCGGGCTCGTGCGGCATGCGGGGCATGGTGGAAACCTGCGGTCCTTTGTGCATCGGTACGGACGGGCGACCAGAGTGGATCGACCGGGCCGCGGGCAACAAGCCAACGCGGCCACGCCGGAAAATCGGCTATCGGGCGATGCGACATCACTCCGGGACGCGCCGGGTGGCCAGAGAATCCGCGGAATTGTGGGTTCGGGCGGGATGAATGTGGAGAATCGCGCAAGAGACGCGCGAACAGAAATGATTGTGGCGTTCCACGCCCCAGAAGCGGGGCGGGTTGGCCAGTGGGCGGCTGGGGGCTATATTTCGTTCTTGCACCCCGGCGAACCGGGGTGGTGTTTTGGGGGTGTTGGTGGACCACGACCCAGGGAGGCCCGGACAGTGACCAAGCAGGAAATCGAAGCGAAGGTCATCGAGATCGTCGCGAACCAGATGGGCGCCGACAAGGGTCAGATCACCCGCGATACCTCGTTTGTTGAGGATCTGAACGCCGACTCGCTCGACACCGTCGAGCTGGTTATGGAGTTCGAGGACGAGTTTGAGACCTCGATCCCGGATGAGCAGGCGGAGAAGATCAAGACTGTTGGTCAGGCGATCGACTTCATCTCGACGGCGGTCGGCGCGGGCTGATCCGCGGCGGTTTGCCACAGCCGAGTTTGGCTCGGCACACGCACATGCATCAGGACCGGCACAACTCGCCGCGGATTGTCATCACAGGCATGGGCGCCCTGACCGTTCTGGGTCATAGCGCGCAGGCCACATGGGATGGGATGCGCGCCGGGCGGAGCGGCATTACCCGATTCGAGGGTGAGGCGTTCGACAAGTACGCGGGCAAGTGGACGTGCCAGATCGCCGGCCAGGTGAACGGGTGGAAGCCGGGAGACTGGATCGAGCACAAGGAAGTCCGGCGGCTGGATCGCTTCGCGCTGCTGGGCATGGGCGCGGCGGTGGAGGCCGTCCGCCACTCGGGCGTGGATTTCTCGAAAGAGGATCCGGAACGCTGCGGCGTGGTGATCGGGTCGGGGGTTGGAGGGATTACGACGATCGAAGAGGGCGTGTATGTCCTGCGCGATCGCGGGCCGGACCGGATCAACCCGTTTACGGTGCCGCGGCTGATGGCGAATGCCTGCACCGGCAACGTCAGCATTCTCTATGGATTGCAAGGGCCGTCCACGACGCACGTCACGGCGTGCGCTTCAAGCGGGCACGCGATCGGGGATGCGATCGACAAGCTGCGCTCCGGCAAGTGCGATGTGGTGCTCTCGGGCGGCGCGGAGGCGTCGGTCAGCCCGCTCTGCGTGGGCGCGTTCATGACGATGAAGGCCCTGAGCACGCGGAACGATGATCCGACGCGGGCCAGCCGACCGTTTGATGTGGATCGTGACGGGTTCGTGATGTCCGAGGGTGCCGCGGTGTTTGTGCTGGAAACCGAGGAGCACGCCAAGAAGCGCGGGGCGGCGATTTATGCGGAGTTGATCGGGCACGCGAACAGCTCGGATGCGGCCCATATCACGGCTCCGGATCCGCAGGGGCGCGGCGCGGCCCGCTCCATGCGGTGGGCGTTGCAGGATGCGCACCTCAATCCTGGGGATATTGACTATGTGAACGCCCACGGCACTTCGACGCCGCTGGGGGACAAGGCGGAAGTCGAGGCGGTGACGGCGATCTTCGGCGACCATGCTCGCAAGTCAGCCGGGGGCAAGCTGCTGATGAGCAGCACCAAGTCCATGCACGGGCATGGTTTGGGGGCGAGCGGGGCGATCGAGATGATCGCGTGCATCCATGCGGTGCGGGATGGGATCATCGCGCCGACGATCAACCTGGACAACCCTTCGCCGGGTCGCGATGAGCATGGCAAGCCGCTGCCGGCGTTTGATATTGATCTGGTGCCGCACCACGCCCGTGAGCGGCGGGTGAAATACGCCATGAACAACACGTTCGGATTCGGCGGGCACAATGTGACGCTGATTGTCGGGCGATACGAGGGCTGATCAGGCATCGGGTGCGGTGAGATGCTGAACGTCGTTGAGGTCCTTGAGTCGGCCCGCGGCCTTTTTGTTGGTGATCAAGTCACGCCGGGAGATGACGGGAACTTTGAGGCCGTCAAAGTCCTTCAAGACCGCCGCTGCGGCGCACGCACAGAACTCAACCCCCGTGAGCGTGTTTAGAACTTCGATTCTCACAGGTGGCATTCCCATTCGAATGATGTTGCCGATTTGCGAGAGAAGCGCAGGGGTTGGGTGTGCGGAGGCAAAGCCAAACGCACGGAGCACTTCCACTCCTTTGGCGGCGTTTGTTGGATTGATCGCGATCCAGATGTCCAAGTCGCCGGTGGGGCGTACGTAGCCATGCGCGTTCACGGCATACCCGCCAACGAGCATGTACTCAAGCTGGCGGTCGTTGCACAACCTCAAAAACTCTCTGAAGTCTTCCGGTAGCGGCGTCGCCATAAGCCATCCGTCGCAAATACTCGAGCGCAGTCATCCGTTCCTCGAACGTCTTGGTCGCCCAATAGAGTCCATCTTCATCGGCCCGTTCCATGGTAACCACCGAAAACGCCGTCCGGTCCAGGCGGAACTCGATCGCGCCGCCCATGGCTTTCCGCCTCGGAGGACTCGTCTCGCGGGACTGATTCACAGGTGATTCCGCCATGTCGAAGTATATCGGCAATTCCTCCACGCCGCCCCGCTCCCGGGCCGATAACCAAAGATACACATGGCCTCCGATGTCCGTGCCATTCTGTCGTTGGAAGTCCCCATCATCGTGCTGCTGGGTGAGCGGTCGATGCGGGTGTCCGAGGTCTGCGCGCTCAGCCCGGGCTCGATCATCGAGCTGCCCAAGGGGGCGGAGGAAGAACTCACGCTGCTGGTGAATAACAAGCCCACGGGGGCTGGATTTGCCGTGAAAGTGGGGGAGAACTTCGGGATCAAGATCACCTATATGGGCGATCTGCGGACGCGGATCGAGGCGCTTGGGGCGGTCGCGGGTGGGGCGGCACCCGATGGGGATGGGCTGGCCGCGCTGGCGGATTCGGCGCTGGCGGGATAGACCTGAGCGAACGGGTGGCGGTGAGGTTACGGGGCGGGCCTGCATGGTCGAAATACTGAGTGCGCGGGCGGGCCAACAATCAACGGGCGTGGGCCGTTGGGGTGGGTCGTCTGTTGTGCCGCGGTCGGACCGCGATGATGAAAGGCCAGGAGGGCTATGGCTCGGGATATTCCAGTCGGTAACGGTGATCTGCTCATCAACTTTGATGAGCAGTATCGCATTCGGGACATTTATTACCCGTGCGTTGGCCGGTACAACCACACGGGCGGGCATGTGCAGCGGTTTGGGGTCTGGGCCGACGGGGAGTTCTCATGGATTGACCATGCGGACTGGCGGCGGGAGATGCGGTATCGCCCGGACACGCTGGTTTCGGAGGTGACGCTCACCAACGCGCGGATGGGGTTGGAGTTGGTCTGCAACGACGCGGTGGACTTTCACGAGCCGGTGTATCTGCGCCGGATCGTGGTGCGTGATCGAAAGCAGGGGAATGAGAATGACGGGCAGCGGGCACCGCGGGATGTGCGGCTGTTCTATCACGTCGATCTCTCGATCAAGGAATCGCCAGTCGGCGACACGTGCGACTACGACCCGGAGACGGCGGGCCTCGTGCTGTACAAGGACGATTCGTACTTTCTGGTGAACGCGACTGAGGGCGAGGGGCCGGGCCAGAAGGTGGGCGTGCATCACTGGTCGATCGGCACCAAGCGCGTCGGCGGGGCGGAGGGCACCTGGCGCGACGCGGAGGATGGCGTGCTGGGGCGGAACGCCATCAGTCAGGGAAGCGTGGACGCGATGGCGGGGATGAACCTGAGCGTTCCGCCGCGCGGCGAGGCGAGCGCGACGTTCTGGATGGCCTGCGGAGATAGCTACGAGCGGGTGCGCGAGCTGAGCCGGGTGATCAAGAGCAAGGGCATCGAGAAGATGTTCTCGCGCACCGAGGCGTATTGGAAGCTGTGGGTGCGCAAGGACACGATCGATACGACGGTGCTGCCGGAGAAGGTGCGAGAGCTGTTCTTCCGGAGTCAGCTGATTCTGCGGACACAGATCGACAATCGCGGGGCGATCATCGCGGCGACGGACAGCGATATCAGCCACTTCGCGGGCGATCATTATGCGTATTGCTGGCCGCGGGATGGCGCGCTGGTGGCGCACGCGCTGATCCAGACCGGGCAGAGCGAGCTGAGCCGGTCGTTCTTCCGGTATTGCGCGCGGGTGATCAACAAGAACGGGTACTTCATGCACAAGTACACGCCGGCGGGACACCTGGCCAGCAGCTGGCACCCGTGGGTGACGCAGGGGAAGCAGGTGCTGCCGATCCAGCAGGACGAGACGGCGCTGGTGCTGTGGTCATTGCGCCAGCACTTCGAGGCGTTCAGGGATGTGGAGTTCATCAAGCCGTTGTACAACGCGCTGGTGGCGCAGCCGGCGCAGTGGCTGATGTCGCATGTGGACAGCAACGGGCTGCCACGTCCGAGCTGGGATTTGTGGGAGGAGCGGCGCGGTATCCATACGTTCACGGTTGCGGCGACGATCGGGGCGCTGAGCGCGGCGGCGGCGTTCGCACGGGACTTCGGCGATGTCGAGCGGGCCGAGACGTATCAGCAGGCGGGCGAGCGGATGCGCGAGGCGCTGCAGAAGCACCTGTGGAACGCGGAGCAGAGCCGCTTTGCGCGGATGGCGACGCCGATTGAGGAAGCCGACGCGTCGGGTGGAGCGGCCAAGGTGACGGGATATCGGCTGGACATGACGCGAGACAGCGCGAACTACGCGCTGTGGGCGTTCGGCGCGTTCCGGCCGGGGAACCCGATGGTGGTGAGCGAGATGAAGTCGCTGTGGGAGCGGCTCTGGGTGCGGACGCGCGTCGGCGGGTGCGCGCGGTACGAGCGTGACTACTACCACCAGGTGGAGCGCGACAACGTTGAAGCGGTGCCCGGCAATCCGTGGGTGATCTGCACTCTGTGGCATGCGCAGCACCGGATCGCACAGGCGCACACGCCGGAAGAGTTGAAGGCCGCGATGCCGCTGCTGGAGTGGGCTGCGGAGCGAGCGAAGGAAAGCGGCGTGCTTGCCGAGCAGTATCACCCGTACACGGGCGAAATGATCAGCGTGAGCCCGCTGACATGGAGCCACGCGGTGGTGGTGACGACGGTGATGGAGTATCTGGC
>JBKJOD010000337.1:0-4496 GCA_046593245.1 Phycisphaerales bacterium | reverse complement strand
AAACGGTCGGTCCCCGACCCCGCCGCGCCGTGCCACATTTTGGCCTCCCTAGCTCAGTTGGTAGAGCAGCTGACTCTTAATCAGCGGGTCGAAGGTTCGAGTCCTTCGGGGGGCATTTCGATTTGAGCCTGGATTTTCAGGCTCTTTTTCATTTTTGTCACGACCCTTCGAAACGACCAGCACCCGAGTTGTGCCAGATTTTGTGCCAGTTTCTGAACGAACCGTCGTCGCCCGTAGCAACGCGAGCAACTTTGACCGTTGTTCAGCGCTGAGCTTTGCCCAGAGTTCCATGAGTTCGACGGCTTGCTTGTCGCTGCCAATGCCAGTAATCCGGTCCAAGTCCGTCTGCCGGACTCTTCCGAGGTAGTACTTGCGCTCCACCTCCTCTGAGTGACCGGCAATGGCGGTCACTGCCCACGGATCCTTCAGCGTGTCTCGCAGGTCTTGGACCGCGTTCCGACGGAGCGTCTGAAAGAGGTCTTCCCACGGAGCGACCTTCGCCCGTTTCAGGATCGTTGTGAATCGGCTGTGCTGGTTGCTGTCGCTCGACTGGTCAACCTCCGACTCGGGCACCACTGTGCCGAGAAGAATCGCTCTTTGAGCTTTCGCTTCTTGAAGAACATCGAAAAGCTCAGGGTCGAGCGGAATGATTCGCTCCTGCCCTGTCTTGGTGACGGTCTCCGGTAGCGTGATCACGCGACGCGCAAAATCGATCATCGCCCAGGTGATTGCGAGGGACTCGCCCTTTCTTAGGCCGCCGATCCGTTGAAGCGAGAGAAAGCACCTCCATCCGTCATTGGGGCATGCGTCCAAGATCCTACTGAATAGCTCCCGAGGGACATAGTGCCAGTTCCGCTCGATTTTTCGAGGCTGCGTGCGAATGCGGACAAACGGATTGGTGACGAGAATGCCCTGATGAACGGCCTCGTTGAAGAGGCATCGGATGTGTCGGCAGTAGTTGGCGATGGTTGCCGGGGCAAGCGTCTTAGTCTGCTCGTGGACGACAGACTTTTGCGAACGTACGGGTGATGCAGTCAGCTTGGCCACCCAGTCCGCAGCCGTTGCCGGGGTGATGCGGTCGATTCGTGTGTGCTCGCCCGCAAACGCTTTGAATTTCTCTCCGGCGATTGAGTAAGCCCGGCGTGCCTTCTGCCCCAAGTCGGGCTTCAACGCAAAGAACGATTGAATCCACTGGGAAAGAGTTGGAGCTTTCGAGACATCCGCTCTCGCTGGATTGTTGTGCACTTCAACGGCGAATCGCTCGCAGAGCACCATCGCTTGGCGCTTGCCGATCTCTGACTTGGGTCCGAGCGTTTTCCCTTTGCGGCGTCCCAAGCTGTCGTAGTAGCGGGCCAACCAGTACTTGCCATTGCTTGCGAGCGTCACTGAATGATTCTTCGCCAACGTACACCGTCCCTTCTCTAACGAGGATTGTTCTCCGTGATCCGTTCGAGAAATCGCTCCAGCTCAGACCTCCGATACCTGACGCATTTGCCGACCTGAGTGCCTCGGATGAGCCCCTGTTTCCGGTATCGACGAAGCGTGTCCTCGGGATTTTCAACGTCGATGATGTCGAGGCGTAAGTAGCGAATCGCCTCCTCTTCCGTCAGAAGATCGGGGCACGGCGTTGCGGGCACCAATTCGACGAGTCTGCCGTCTGCATCCCGCTTAAAGACGGGTGGGAGGATGCCGTTTGTAAGGAGGTGCATAGAGACGAGTCCTCTTCAACGCTTGTACGCGATCGTGCGTACATTCTGGGCAAAAAAAACTACCTTCGACGCAGAGCCTCTTTCAGGTGTTCTGTCGGCAAGAGTCGAAGGCCAATCTCGTACGGGATCGCTTCTTCGCCGCTTGGCAACTGCACGTCAGCGAAGCGATGGACGAGCGCAGAAGTCGATACCTGGAACCGTCGGGCGAGGCGGGGGAGAACCTGCGTGCGAAAGACTTCCTGTGCAGCCGAGTCGCCGTGACGAACTCCCTCAAGGAGCGATTCCGCATCCTGCCCCTGGACCACTTCGCTTGACAACGTGGCGCACAGAGCAGGAATCGGCATGAGAAAGGATGCTGCAAAGCGGTCGGCCTCTCTCTCGATCCGCCGTTCCACATAGTCAGACTCATCATCTGAATCCCGAAAAACACCAGTGAGCTTTGAGTGGAGCACGATGTGTCCGAGCTCGTGAGCGGCTGTGAAGCGGAAGCGGCCATCTTGATTGGCGATGGTGTCACTCACGAGAATCTCACGAGAGCCGACTCGTGCGGCACCGAGCACGTTTGGGCCGAGCTTTGAAAGATCCTCGATGCTGAAGCGGATTCCGAGCGGTGCCTCGATCCACTCCTCAACGGGAATCGGGAGCGGTAGAGCCGTGAGCCGCTTCGCCTGCATGCACGTGCGGATAGTCATCCAAGCAGCACGTTCGACGCGGCGCATCACAGGCCAGAGTTGGAGAGAGGAGTCGTTCACTTCTTGGGCTCTTTGTCCGTACCGGTCATCTTTTGTGCATGGTGAATGAGTTTGTCCCACTGATTCGCTGTGAGTCCGCGGGCGGTCCGAAGGAACTCGGGCACTTTCTCTGCTGCCACGGGGCTTTCGCTTGCGACCTCGGCGACAACAACATCAGGCCTTCCAAATCCAGAGCGGAGCTCGGACTCAGGCAGGCCATACGCCTTGGCCATCTTGAGCAGCAACTCCTCCGACGGTGACCGGCGTCCCGTCTCGATGTCGGATAGGTGAATGGGCGCCGTGTCGAGCACCTTGGCCATATCTCGGAGGCTCTTCCCTAGAACCTCCACCCGGTGAGTGCGAAGTTTCTCGCCGATGGATCCCGGTTCGGTTTTCGCGGCTCTGGTTGTTCGTTTTGCCACTGGCGGCTCCTTGACGACAATCTGTACGCAATCAAGCGTACAACAGTTCCGGCCCGCGTCAAGTTCGAGATAGAAATTCTGTGCCGGATTCGGACGTCGTCGTCGGGGCTCACCCGTGGATGGCCCCGATGCGGCGTTCCGGAGACGGCATTCCAATCCCCATGTGCCGGATCGGTTCTGAGTCCGAGGGGCAATGTCGAGTCTTTGCCCCGCCGATGCCCCGGCGGTGCGGTCCAACTTTCACTGCTTCCGATGCAACCAGTCCCGTGCTACCCGTTGCCTTGTAGGGATCGTTCCCTTCTACTTGAGCCACTCTCCCAGTCTGCGGCGTTTGAATCACCAAGAGCTCTCGCTCCTGGCACCGGGTACCACCCCGGTAGCCACAGACCTTCCCGCGTTAGCGATCATCGTTTCGTACTTGGTCACGTCGGTTCAAGGGTGTTATCCCTTTCGCATTAGACGCTGTACGTCCGGGCTTCCGCCGCGGCGTAGTTTCCTTGAGGCAGGCCTCAAGATTTCAGGGGGCAGGAACCAGAGGCTCCCCCTTACCCGTTCAGCGTCAACGCTTACCCGTTCGGCTCCGTCTCCAAGTACGATCACCAGCAAGCCCTTTCAGGCCTCTCATGGTTGAGCTTTTCGTCGTCCGAGATTTGCTCGGAACGCCGAAGCCGATATGGCCCCGGTCAGACGTGTCGCCACGTCCGAACTCCCCACGCTGGCCACGGTTGAACGAGCCTCAAGGCCCGAACCCCCGGGTGTGGATTTTCACCACTTCAACAATCGCGGCCTCTGTCGCCCATGCGAAAGAGGAATGTCCGCGTCGCCCCGCTCCAATCAGAGCTAGGACGCCATCGGATAGAACACAGGGATTGGTCTCTCGTTTCAGAGAGGGGTTAAACCTGTGAGCCTCCGTCGAACCGGACGAGCCACTCTCGTGGCATCCGGCTCTACGGGCACAGCGCTTCTCGGGAGGTAAACCCCGAGCCCTTAGCCTGGTTGGTGACCAGGTTTACTGGGTGCGCTGCCCAATCTGAATCACGTCGAGCACACGTTGTACTTGAGTGACGATGCAGGGAAACGGGAGTTCCGCGATGACCGCTGCAAGGCAGTGGCGGCTCGTATGGGTGCTACGGGTGGTGCCGGGCACAACAACCATCAACGAAAGGGCTGACGGGCCACAAGCCTGTCTGAATCATGTTCCAGAAGGAGACGCGGTTTTGGCCGCGTCACTGACTGGGTCCTGGGAAGGAAGCAACGCGGTCGGAAGGGATGAGCCCAGAGCGAGCGAGGTCGTACTCAAAGGTCCAATGGTCTGAGACAAACGTCTTCACTGCACCGGCATCCTCGCTCTTCAGGCTCGCGACCAGAGCGTCAACTTCCCCTGGACCAAACTCTCCTTCGGTCTTCCGCTCTTGGCCCACGAGGGCCTTTGCCTCATTGGGTGGGATATCTCGATCGGCAACGCACGCGACTCTGATCGGTAGCTCGACGTTATCGGCACGTTGAAAAATCCGAGCGTAGGGGGAACGCATCGCGTATCCCTTCGCTACCGGCGCATATCCACGAATCACAGCGCATACCCGCGCATACCCCGCAGGAAACGGGGTATTTTGAGCGCATACCAACCGCTATTC
>JBKJOD010000069.1:0-18296 GCA_046593245.1 Phycisphaerales bacterium | reverse complement strand
CGCGATCTCGTGCAGTTCTGCCCCGCCCCCGGCGAGACCACCGGCGCCGCCCTCGTCCGCGACCCCCGCGTCGCCGTTATCGCCTTCACCGGCTCGCGCGATGTCGGCCTGGACATTCTGCACGCGGCATCACCTGCTTCTCCCTTCGTCACTCCGTCACTCTCTCACTCCGTCACTTCCCCCTCCTCCCACGTCAAGAAAGTCATCTGCGAGATGGGCGGCAAGAACGCCCTCATCATTGATACCAGCGCGGACCTTGATGAGGCCGTCCTCGCGGTGCGGCAGTCCGCCTTCGGCTTTCAGGGCCAGAAGTGCTCCGCGCTCTCGCGTCTCATCGTCGTTGATCCCGAGGGCCCGCAAGGCCCCGCCATCCGTCACGTCATCGAGCGCATCGTCGAGGCCACCAAGGCCCTCGTCATCGGCGACCCAGCCCGCCCCGGCACCGACATCGGTCCCGTCATTGATGAACAGGCGGCGACCAAGATTCGCGGGATGATTGAGATGGCGTTGAAGGAAGGTTGCAAGCTGGAACTCGGGGAGGCGGGAATCGTGAATCGGGAATCGGGAATCGGATTCCCTGCCCGCCCACCCGCATCTTCTTCCTCACCCGACTCCCGAATCCCGACTCCCGATTCCCGATTCATCGCGCCGACGATCTTCTCAAACGTGAACCCCACCCACACCATCGCCCGCGAAGAAATCTTCGGCCCCGTGCTCGCCATCATGCACGCATCGTCCTTTGCAGAGGCCCTCAAGATCGCCAACGACTCGCCGTACAAGCTTACCGGGGGCGTCTTCAGCCGCCGCCCGGCCCACCTGGAGATGGCGAAGCGCGGCTTCCGCGTTGGCAATCTCTACCTGAACCGCGGCATCACCGGCGCGCTGGTGGGCCGCCAGCCCTTCGGCGGCTTCGGCATGAGCGGCGTGGGCTCCAAGGCGGGCGGGGCGGACTACCTGCTCCAGTTCGTCGAGCCGCGTGCGAGCTGCGAGAACACGATGCGGCGGGGGTTTGCGCCGGAGCTGTAAGGGATGCACCACGCAAGCACGAGCAATCCCGTCCAGAGTAACGTGCGCCGACCGCGCGTGCGGCGATGGCTTCGGCTCATCGCGATCGCCACGATTGCGGCGACTTGCATCATGGTGGCGATTGCCGCATGGGCAACGTTCTCCTCGTGGGGAGCGCAGGAGAAGCTGAAGGAAACCGAGGCGTGGGCGCGGCAGGCGACGCTTCAGCTCCGATCCCTTCCGGGCGGCGAAAAACTGAAGGTCAGCGTCCCGGTGCGAATGTACTTCAATGGTCCGAACTTCGGCTTGTTGGTGCACGGAGGGGTGCTTGACGACGAGACAGATGCTCGGCTTCACGCTGCGTTTAACGCCTACGGTCCGCCGCGGAATGTCGGCGTAAGGTGGAACCCGTGGAACTTCTACGGCGATGCCAGGATGTACCAGAAGATGGAGGCCGAACTCTTGGATGAGCAAGTTTCATCGGCGCGTCCATCGGCCGCCAACCCCTAGCTGGCTTTGAAGCGGCGTGGCGGGCGGCGCGGACTACCTGCTCCAGTTCGTTGAGCCGGCGGGTGGCCCTGTCTCTTCGTATCCAGCAGCTTGTCTGTGCCACCAGCCGGAAGCCAGTAGGACGAAAAAATCCGGCTACCTTCGGTCGGGAAACGTCTCGCCCTCGCCGCAATATGCTATGTTCAATGAAGTCCCGCCGAATCATCCTTTGCATCACCGCGTGTGCAGGTGTGGTGATGTCTTTTGCCGCGTTGGTTGCTTGGCAGTTGTCAGTTGTGCGCAGTCCGATTGAAGTTGATCTTGCCCGTCCCGGATCAGTGGGCGATGTGGCGAAGAGCGTTCGGAAAGCGGCCGATTCCGGTCCATGGGTGACTCCGCGTGAAGTGACGATTCGTGTTGACGAACGCGTCCGCATTCATGACATGCTCCTCTCGTGTGATGTTGTTGAGCGACCCGGAGGCAATGACGAGGTAATTGCGATTACCGAGCCATTGAGCTGGTTGCAACTGAAGCTGCGCGTGCGGAACTTCGCCGATGGAGTGCCCAGCGATCTGCTGACGGATGACGCACGGGGCTTTAGTCGCGCCAGTGCGATTGCACAGGCAAAGGCGATCCGAGATGATGAACTGCCGCTGATTGTGATGCGATTGCACACTTATCCCTACACCGTCGAAGTGGTGATTCGCCCGGGCTTTGCGAGCTCGACCTATGTGTTGCAGTACGTCGTGTCTTCGCCAACTCGATAGGGACGGAATGATCAAGATGAAGGTCTCAAAAATGCCCGACAACGCCACGTCGGTACGAAGAAGCACACGGCGTAACTTTGCTCGCTTCACCTGCTTTTCTCTGCGCCTTCGCGCCTCTGCGAGAGACCCCTCTCCTCACCGCAACGCAATATCCACAATCTGCGGCTCGATCTGCGCCGACCCAGTGAACGTCGAGATGCGGGGACGCATGACCACGTCGGCGCTCTCGCCGATGGGAATCCGCTCCGCCTTCTCGCCCCAGTTCCACGCGACGGCCCGCCACTCACGCTTGGCATCGGGCGTCCGCAGCCAGAGTTGCAGATGCTTCCCCCCCGCGCCCATCGCGGCCCGCTTCACGATGCGGAGATTACGAACCAGCAGTTGCGGCTGCGGGTTGGATGCCCCGAACGGCCCGAGGCGATCCAGTTCCGCGATCGACTGCGGCGTGAGTTCCTCCGCCATCGCCTCGCAATCAATCTGCACGCTCGCGCACATCAGATCTTCCGCGATCGCGCCGTTGGCGTATTCGGTGAATCGAGCGACGAACGCGGAGAGCTTCGGCTCGACGACGTGCAGCCCCGCCGCCATGGTGTGTCCGCCGTACTTCTCCAGATGCTCGGCGCAGTGCGTGAGCCCCGCGTGCAGGTTGAAGCCATCAATCGAGCGGCCGGAACCGTGGCAGACGCCATCTTTCTTCTGCATGAGGATCGTGGGTCGGTGGAACTTCTCGACGAGCCGGGAGCAGGCGATGCCCACCACGCCCGCGTGCCAATCCTCATGTGCCAGCACGATCGCTCGCCGGCCCGGCTGATCCATCCCTTCTCGCAGCACCATCTCGCACGCGGTCTCGAAGATTGCTTTTTCGACGGCGCGACGCTTGGTGTTCTGCGCGGAGAGCAGCGTGGCGATCTCCGTCGCCCGCGAGCCCTGCGCCGTGGTGAACAATTCCACCGCGTCCTTCGCGTGCCCCATCCGCCCCGCCGCGTTCAGCCGCGGCCCGAGCGCGAAGCCGACTTCCATCTCGCCGATGTTCTCGCCGGTGAGCCCGCTCGCCTCGACCAGCGCCTTCAGCCCCGTGAACGGCGAGTGCTTCGCCCGCACCAGGCCGAAGCGAGCCAGCACGCGATTCTCGCCCACCAGCGGCACCACATCGGCGATCGTCCCCAGCGCGGCAAACGCGAGAAGCTCCACCAGCAGCTCGCGCGTCTCCTTGCCGACCTTTGACCCCGGGGTGGGGGGGGCGTTCGCCGCGCCCGAAGCCACCGTCGCCATCCGCCACGCCAGTTTGTACGCCACGCCCGCGCCGCACAACTCGCCGAAGGGATATCGCGACCCCCCCCCCGGCCGCCGCGGATGCACCACGGCGTATGCCTGCGGCAGATCCTCCTCGCGCTCCGGCGGATGGTGGTGATCGGTGATGATGAGATCAATGCCAAGCTCGCGCGCCACCCGCGCCTGCTCGACGGCCGTGACGCCGCAATCCACCGACACGATCACGCGCGTGCCCTCGCCCGCAATCTCACGAATCGCATCCGAGTTCAGGCCATACCCCTCGTCCAGTCGGTGCGGCACATAGGCGTGGACATTCGCGTTCGCATCGATGTGTTTGCAGAGGTGATACAGAATCGCCGTCGCCGTCACGCCGTCCACGTCGAAGTCGCCGTAGATCACGATCCGCTCGCCGGCGCGAATCGCCGCGACAAGCCGCTCCGCCGCGCGATCCAGATCGGGAATCAGCGACGGGTCGTGCAGTTGGTTGAGCTTCGGATCAAGAAACACCGCCGCGTCCGTCGCGCTCGTGATCCCGCGCACGCACAGCAGCCGCGTCGCCAGTGCTGACGCCCCGTGCGCGGAAAAAGGCAAGGGCTCCCCCGGCCCCGGCGCGGGCTCGCCGAGGCGATTGAGGCGAAACGACCATCTGGCGGTAAATCCGTTCACGGAAGGCCAGCATAGCGGATCCCAATCAGGGTGTGCGACCCAAGTTCGCGCAGTTGCTCCCGAATGGGGCCAGTCCTCTCCGCGCGATACACTTGCGTGCCCTACTTCTCGCCGCCCTCGGAGTCCTCATGATCCGCCTCACCAAGATTTACACCAAGACCGGCGACGACGGCACCACCGGCCTGGGCGATGGCTCGCGCTCGCCCAAGACCGACCTGCGGGTTGAGGCCTATGGCACCGTTGATGAAGCCAACGCCGCGCTGGGTCTCTGTGTTGTTGAAGCCAATCGAGCCCACAACCACCCACGCGCCACCGAGCTCGCCCATCTGCTCACCAGCATCCAGAACGAACTCTTCGATGTGGGCGCGGACCTCTGCTGCCCCATCGCATCCACCGAGCAGGCGGGCGAGCGGCTCCGTATCACCGCGAGGCAGACCGAACGCCTTGAGCGCGCCATCGACGAGCACAACGAGCGGCTCCGCCCGCTGGACAGCTTCATCCTCCCCGGCGGTACGCCTTTCGCCGCCGCGCTGCACGTCGCCCGCACCGTCGCCCGCCGCGCCGAGCGATGCACCGTCGCCCTGCACGCCAAACACCCGCACACCACCAATCTCGAAGCCGTGAAATATCTCAACCGCCTGAGCGATCTGCTCTTCGTTCTGGCCCGCGTCGCCAACGACGACGGCGCGGCGGATGTGAAATGGAAGCCGGGTGCCACCCGCGACGGCTGAGCAGCGAACAATCCCACCGATCACCCGCCGGAGCATCTCCGCCTAGGCACGAAAGTCCGCACGCAGTTCTTCGGCCACTATGGCAAACGCACCAGTCACAAGCGAGTTCCGGCAGGAGTTTGAGTCCGAAACGGGCCAGCTCCTGGGGCGTCGCTTTATCTGGTTTATCGTCTCCGTCGGCGTGGTCTATGTCATGGCCCGCGCTGCCGCGCTCGCCCGTTTCGCCACCATCATGGTCATGTCCGCGGCGAACATCGCGGGCTCGAACTCCATGCAGAAAGCCGTTGATGCCGTGCGCCTGGGGCGCGTGGGCATGTGGCTGGTGCTCCTCTTCACATTTCTCGATCTCGGGCTGATCATCTGGTCGGGCATCCATGTCCACAAAGCGGGACGAAAGCAGATCGACCTCGTCAAGTTCACGCAGAACATCTTCATGTTCCTGGGCCTTTCGCAGATCTGTGTTGCCGTTTTGCTGGATGCCACCGGCTTTCCGTGGCAACTCTGCGTCTACCACATGCTCGCCTGCGCGTTCCTGCCGTGGACGCCGATGCAGGCGCTGCGCCCCATGCTGCCCGTGCTGTTGCTGAACGCCGGTGCGGAGCTTGCCTTTGGCACCAGCGACCCCGCGATGAAGGCGTTCCTGATCATCGCGTCGCTCCTGATGATGGCCCCGGGCATCTTTATCGCCTGGGTCAAGCACAGTCGCCGCGTGGAGGGCTTCCGCGTTCGCATGTTGCAGACCAGATACGGCCAGATGCGACGCGAACTTGTGGACGCCCAGCGCATCCACGAGGCCCTCTTTCCCGAGCCGATCCCCACCGGGCCGCTCCGCTTTGCCTATCGCTATCGCCCGATGCTCCAGATCGGTGGCGATTACCTCTATGCCCGCTTCTCCCCGCCCGTGAATGGCGGCGCCCCCGCGTTCAACCTGCTTTTGTTGGATGTCACCGGCCACGGCATCGCCGCAGCGCTCACGGTGAATCGACTGTACGGCGAGGTCGAGCGCCTCTTCGGCGAAGACCCGCACGCCACTCCCGGCGCGGTGCTCAGTGCACTCAATCGCTACGTTCACCTGACGCTTGCGACGCACTCGGTCTATGTCACCGCCCTCTGCATCCGCGTCGATCAGGACCGCCACACCCTCGAATACGCCAGCGGCGGCCACCCGCCCGCGTTCATTTGTGCTGCCAATGGCACCATCGATCAGCTTGATTCCACATCCTTTGTCCTTGGCGCCGCCGCCGCCGCCGACTTTGAGCCCGCTGTGCAGTCCCGTCCCTTCGTCGCCGGCGACACCTTGCTGGCCTATACCGACGGCGCACTCGAATGCCGAAACCAGCACGGCCGCATGTTGGGGGTCAAGGGGTTGACCAAGTTCCTCGCCAGCGTGCACACCGCCGAGCAAGCCGGCCGCTCCGGCCTCGCGTCTGTCGTCCTGGCCGCCGTTGAAAACCACCGCCACGGCCCAACCGAGGATGACACCCTCGTCGTCGAGATCACCCGCGCCCTTGAAGTTTCCGTGCCGCCGACGGGCGTTACCATTGACGCGACGCGCCAGCGCACAACAATCTCCGCCTGATTCAGTTTCGTTTGATTCGGCGGAATGCCCCGTGCTTTCCACCTACGACATCACACATCGCCCACTCCACATCAGTCATCCCTTGAACTACCCCGCAGCCATCCTCGGCCCCACCGGCTATACCGGCCTCGAACTCATCGAGATCATCGCCCGTCATCCCTGCATGCGCGTCGAGTATCTCGCCTCCGCACGCACGCCCGGGCCGCGCATAGATGCCGAGTTCCCGCGCCTTCGGGGCCGCATGGGTGAAACAAACCCGCAATGTGAGCCGATTGACCACGACGCGATCGCAGCGCGCTGCAAGGGCGGCGTCGCGTTTCTCTGCCTCCCGCACGAGGCAGCGATGCAACACACGCCCGAGCTCCTCAAACGCGGCGTGAGGGTCGTCGATCTCTCCGCTGCGTATCGCATCAAGGATGTTGCAACTTACGAAAAAGCGTACGGCCACCATCACACGGATCACGACAGTCTCGCCCACGCCGTCTATGGCCTCACCGAGTTCGCCCGCGAGCGGGTCAAGCAAGCCACGCTGGTTGCCAATCCCGGCTGCTATCCCACCGCGGCGGCCATCGGTCTGGTGCCCCTTCTCAGAGCTGGCATCATCGATCCTTCTTCCATCATCATCAACGCCGCCAGCGGCGTGAGCGGCGCGGGCCGCGAGGCCAAGCCGCACACCACGCTGGTCGAAGCGGGCGAGAACTATTCCGCCTACGGCATCGGCACGCACCGCCACCAGCCCGAGATCGCCCAGACGCTCGCACACCTGTCATCTTCGACTGCCCACTCCCCACTGGCTGCGCCCTCTTTCTCCCCCCTCTTCGTCCCCCACCTTCTCCCGATCGAACGCGGCATCCTCGAGACGATCTACGCCACCCCCGCCCCAAGCGTTGACACCGCCCGCGTGATGGACATCCTCACCCGTGCCTATGCAAACGAGCCCTTCATCACCGTCCGCCCCGAAGCCCCCACGCTTCGCGACGTGAACCGCACCAACCAGGTCCATGTGAATGCGCGCGTCGTCGGCAATCGCGTGGTCATCGTCGCCGCCATCGACAATCTCGTGAAGGGTGCCAGTGGCCAGGCGGTGCAGAACGCGAACGTGATGCTTGGGATCCAGGAGTCGGCGGGTTTGCTTTGAGCGAGTCTCGCGCAGCGTTCACTCCTTCGTCCCCTCCACTCGTCCTTCCACCGTGTATTTCCCCAGCGCCCGCTCAACATCCACCCCTGTGATGTTCGCGAGCGTCATCAGCCACGCCAGCACATCCGCGAACTCTTCTTCCAGATTCGCCCGCTCTTCTTGCGTGATCGCCCGCTTCTTGCCCCCGGGGTTTGTCGCTGATACCGGGGGCCGGTTGTCGTGCAACGCCGTCGCCAGCTCGCCAACCTCCTCCATAAACAGCAGAAACGTACCCGCTGCGCCCCGCGCCGAATCCGTCGCGTAGTAACGGTCGTGGATGAGCTGCTGGAAGGCGGAGATGGTCAGCGGAGTTGCAGTGGGATGTGGGGGGGAGTGATTCGTCATGGTCTGAGCGTATCCTGAAGGAGATTGAAACACGGAGCACCCGGGCAACACAAAGATGATGCGGAGCAGGAGTTGGACCACGGCATGAGCGAGCGTTTGGAATATGTCGATTGCCAGAAGCACGCGGGCTGGCCCTCGTCTCTTTGTCGTTCTTCCCTCCTCGCTTTCTTCGTGTCCTCCGTGTCCTCCGTGTTTCATTTTCTTCTCTTGGTCCTCTGCGTCTCTGCGGCGACACTCCTCCCCGGATGCACCACCGCCTTCGATCGCGGCCGAGTCACTCTGGAAGCCATGCACGCAAACGGCGATTATGCCGCCGCCGCGCAGATGCTGGACACCCCCGCCGTCCGCGATGACTATGGCGAGCGAAACAAGCTCCTGTACTGGCTCGATCGCGGCGCGGTCGCCCTCGCGCAGAAGGACAACGCTCGGGCCATTGATCTGCTCGAAAAAGCCGAGAGCACGATGGAAGTCGATCGCGAGCCCAGCGGCGGCGAGCAACTCTCGCGCTGGCTCCTCAACGACACCGTCGTGACGTATTACGGCCAGCCATACGAAGAGATCTATGTGAACGTCCTCAAGATGCTCGCGCAGTTGCAGGCCGGGCAGATCGAAGGCGGCGCAACCGTCGAGGCCCGCCGCGCCGCGGGCAAGGCCGATGTCCTCCGCGACCGCTACATCCGCACCCGCCAGGGAGTCGTCGGCAGCGGCGATGGCAGGTTCCAGGCCTCACTCGCCTCCGCTACCCGCGAGGTCAGCGTCAACGAACAGGGCGAGTTCATCGAGAGCACGCTCGGCGATTACCTCTCCGCAATTACTTTTATGAAGTCCGGTGACGCTGATTTCCAAAGCGTCGCGGGCCGCCGCCTCGCCAGCGCGATCGCGCTTCAGCGCGGGTTGCAGGGTGGGGGGCAGGTGGACGATTCCAAGTTCGCTTCCATCGGCACCATGCGCCCCGAAGAGGGCAACGTCCTCATCGTCGGCCTTTCCGGCCGCGGCCCCACCATGGTTGCCAATAAGATCGGCCCGATCCCCGTCTACGAATGGCCCGTTTACTTCGAGCTCCCCGAACTCCGCGGCGGCAGCGAAGAAGTCGGCAGCGCTCGCGTCGTGATCGAAGATTCCGCGAGTGGCTCTGTCGCGCCGACTCCCCTGAACAAAATCGAAGACTTCCGCATCGTCGCCGCCGAGAACCACCGCCGCCAGCTCCCACTCATCACCGCCCGCACCATCCTCCGCAGCCAGTTGAAAGCCGCCGCCGCCTTCGCCGCCACCGAGGCCGTCAAGCATTCACAGCGTCGCGGCGATGATCGCAACGTCGCTCAGATCGGCATGATCCTGGCGGGCTTGCTCTTCGTCGGCGGCACCGAAAAGGCTGATCTGCGCTGCTGGGCCTTCCTCCCCGGCCGCGCCGATGTCGCTTTTATTAAGCTTCCCCCCGGAAAACACCGCGTACACATCGAGTATCTGTCGCGTAGTGGGGGAGTTCTGTATGTTTCACCCTCCCGCGAAGTCACCGCCAGCGAACACAGCAAAGACCTCTCCACCATCGTCGAACATTTTTGGCGCTAAGCGGCCGATCGACACACACTCGAAAGAAAGCAAATACAGGTACACGAAGGACACAAAGTGCGGACACGAAGGACACAAAGAAGAAAGGGAATCTGAAGAAAGAAATCGAGAGATCGGACTGCCGAGCATCCATACTCCCTCCAATCCGTCCTCACTCTCGCTGTACCTTCCTCTCCCTCTTCGCCTTCCCTTCGTGCCCTCCGTGTACCCTTCGTGTCCTTCGTGGCCCCGCCTTTTCCCCGCCTCAAGAAGTCGCTCGACACTCGCATCGCCCCAGTCAAGGAACACCCTATGCACTCTTTCACTTCCATCACCCGTACCACACTTACTGCAACCACACTCGCCTCCCTCACCCTCCTCACCGCCTGTAACAGCGGCCCCACCCGCCGCGAAGTCACGCGCGTCGATCCCGGCGCCGTCGTGGATGTCGACTACCGCTTCAACGACACCGACGCCCGCCAGGTTTGGCAGGGCATGGTCGATCAGTCGGCTTTCCGTGGCTGGATTGATCGCTGGATGGCCGAGCACAACGGCCAGCGCCCCATCATCATCGTCGGACCCGTCAAGAACAACACCCAGGACTACATCAACACCAAGCTCTTCACCCGCAACTTCGAGCGCGAGATGCTCAACTCCGGCCGCGTCCGCATCGTCGGCGCCAAGGACGATCGCGGCGACCTCCGCGATGAACGCCTGCAAGGCCAGGAGTGGAACTCCGCCGCCACCCGCAAGGTGCTCAAGAACGAGCTCGGCGCGGACCTCATGCTCATCGGCGACATTAACGATGTGCAGGACCGCTCCCTCAACGGCCGCACCACCGTCAAGTATTTCCAGGTCAACCTTGACCTGACCGATCTGGAAACCAGCGAGAAGGCCTGGATCGGCTCGGTGGAAATCAAGAAGGTCAGCAACGATCGCTGAGTGTCTGGCACGTCCTGATTTGGGGCACGGCTCTCCAGAGCCGTGCCCCACTTGGTATTCCATTCACTGCACGGCTCTGGAGAGCCGTGCCACCACAAGCAGAGCATTTCCCTCACCGAGCACCGCCCATACCGCTGGCAACGCTTCCCGCCCGAGGAAAAACCACTCCGCCCACGCGAGAAATGCTCCCCAGGTCGTCGCTGATGCTCGCGAGGTCCACGGAAATGCTCCCGCCCCGACGAAGAATGCTCTCCAGGTCGATGGAAATGCTCTGTAGGTCACGACCTGAGGAGCATTGGCCCTCGCCAATGCTCTCCAGGTCGCTGGAAATGTTCTCCAGGTCGAAGCAAATGCTCCGCACTTTGCGAAAAAATGCTCTCGGCCCGCGACCATGCTCGCGCCGGTCGCGGCTTGGGTTCTGGCAGCGATGATTTTCTGGGACGATGGTGCGCCCGCACCGCCAAGCACGCATCAGTTTCCCGGCAACCCGTTCACGCCGTAGAGGGCGAACACGGCTTCGTCGATGCGGTGTTCGTGGGTTTCGACCTCGCCTTCGAGGGCTTTGTGCTCCCGATCGGAGAGTTTGGCGTCGCGGAGTTTGGTCTTGGCGGCCATGATGGCGCGGACGGACTCGGTAATGCGGTCGGCCTTCTTCTTCTCGTCGGCGGTCGCGGGAATCTTGATGGGAATCTGCTCGATGAACTGCTTGTTGTACGCGAACCACCCGCTATGGAACGGCGTGGTGATTTGCTGCACGAACCAGTCTAAGAGACTGCTATTTAGGAGGCCAAGAACGTACTCGCTCTGGCTCCAATCCCGGAGGAGGATTCCATACCCGCCGCCACCGCCACTACCAACGAAAAAGAATTTGCCGGTTGGGTCTAGTCCATATTCCGCTCGCTGCCCGAGGGATGGCGTCAGTAACTTCGGTTCACTCATACTCGCGAGGTTCTTTGGGTAGACATAGCCGTACCAGCGGTCTCCCTCAAACTTGCCGCGCTCCCGTGTCTTCAGGCCGCTCCGGCACTGAGACAGGTAATCCCACGTAGCCGGAGTGTCTGTTCGCATCGACTTCGCGTCGATGAGCGCGAAGTCGTCGCCGTCACGGCGATACGGGAAAAGCACGAACTGTTCCGACTCCAGTGGAACCCACCGCTTCATGTGAACGGAGCCCTTCAACAGCGGGTGCAGTAAGGTCGTCTCTAGGTCCACGACCTTTTCGAGTTGGCTGCTGTAGTACCGCTTGCCACGGCGCTCCAAGATGAACACCTTGTCCGCAGAAGTTTGGATGCCCACAAAGACTTTCGCAGCAAAGTCACCCAAACAAGGTCCCTTGGCAGCAAGGTCGGCCATGAACTTCGATCCGGTGGCATCGGCAAATACCCACGACGGGCCGCTCATGGTTCTGGCAGCGTTAAACATCTTGGTATCTTCGCGGGTCTGTCGGGATTCGATGGCCCGACACTGCACACTTCCATCTTGCAGATCAAGAACCTTGGCATAGTCGATCGGGTCGTTCGAGGCGGTCCTTCCCAGAACATGGATCGCCGTGTATGTCGTCGCGCCGCGGAAAACTTGCTGATCGCCGAAGTCCACGACAGCCCGCAGGTGCTTCCCATCGGAAATGACCTTCCGCAGCCCTTCTCCGTACTGCGCCTGCCAGAACTTGTGCGGCATAATGAACCCAAGCAGACCATCGGGCGAGAGCAGTTCAAGGCACCGCTCTGTAAATACCACGTAGATGTCGTAGTTGCCCTTGGCCGCGCTCTGGTACTTCCACTTGTAAAACTCGCACGCCTCCGGGGACCACTCGTTGAGTTCCTGCACGCGGATGTACGGCGGGTTCCCGATGATGCAATCAAACCCGGTGCGGCCGCGCTCCTTCTGGGCCTGCGTGTCCAGCAACCGGCCGAAGCCCCGGGCGCGGCTCTTCCAGTCAAAGCGGTTGATGCGAAACTTGGTGTCCGCGTCCTCGCCGAAGAGCGCGCCCTTTTTCGTCCCCAGATAGTTGTCGTACGACTCTTCATCGATCAGCGAGTTGCCGCAGACGATGTTTCCATCCAGCGATGGCAGCAACTCGTTTTCCAGCCATTCCCGCTGCCAGTTCGGGGGCAACTCCCCTTCGAGCATCTTCAGATACAGCGACATGATCGTGACTTCCACGGCCTGCTGGTCGATGTCCGCACCGTGGATGCAGCTTGTCAGCAATGCCGCCTTGAAGTCCGGGGCCAGCACCCACCGACCCTTGCCGTCCTTGAAGGCGATTTCCTTGCGTTTCTTCCGGGCCTTGGCGGTCGCGGGAACGCTGGCGAGCGCGGGGTCGGCGGTGATCGCGGCGATGCAGTGGTCGATGAGGTACTGGAAGGCGACCACGAGGAACGAGCCGGAGCCGCACGCCGGATCGAGCACCTTCACATCCAAGACCTGCGTGGGCGACTTGCCCGCGATCTTCGGGCCGATCACGCGGCGGATGATGGTGTCCACCACGAAGCGAGGCGTGTAGTACACACCCCCGGCGTGCCGCACTTCCGGCTTCTCTTCCACCACCGCGTTGCCGCGCTTGACGGTGACGGTGTGGCCGAGGAACCGTTCGTACACGATGCCGAGAATGTCGTCGCCGATCTTGGCGAAGTTCCACGGGCCATCGGGCGGGTAGAGCGTGCGAACGAAGTCCGCGAGTGTGTCGTCGGGAAGCGGAATCTGGTCCAGGATCTCGTGGAACTTGAACAGATAGCCGTTGTATTCTCGATCGAGTTCCCGAAACTCCGCTTGCAATCCTTCCGTGAGCTTTCCCTCGATGCTGGCGCGGTCCAGGGTGGCGCGAAGGTTTCCGAACTTGGTAATCCCCCGGTCTTCGCAGACTCGCATGAAGACGAGTCGATCTATCAGCCGTTGCACGACCTCGGTCAGCCGGGCCGCCCCGTGGACGGTGTCCGCCTCGGGAAACTCTTTTTTGTTGTTGTGGTAGATGGCCTGTGCGAAGTGCCTGCGGAAGGTCTCCAGATAGCCGAGAAACTCACGGTCGATCGGCTCCGCGCCCTTCAAGTCGTACAGCGTTCGATCCACGCTGCGGATGCGCTTCCCCGCTTTGATCTTTTTGACCTGTGCGAGCAGTGTTTCCAGCGAACCGGCGGCGACCGCGTCGCGCCCGAAGGTGTCAAGGAATGCCTGCCACTTGTCCGGGTAGTCCTGAAAATCAAACTTCCAGACCTCAACAAGCCCGCGATTCGGAAGCTTGATGTCCGGCTTGAGCGTGGTGTCGTACAGCCGGAACTGCTCGAAGTCGGTCAGGACCGCGAACGGGATCGACGAACTCCATGCGTACCGCTTGGCTTGGAAGATGGCGTTTCTGTCCGTGTCCAGATCGACCGCGGGTTTCTTGGCCTCAACCACGAAGCGTGAGAAGCCGTTGACGCGAAACAGATAGTCCGGCTCGCGGGATTTCAGTCCGTCGTCCTCCGCGCTATCCATCGAGGGCTCAATCTGAACCTCAATATCCTGCGGCGCCCGCTGCTCGGTGTTGTCCATATCCCAGCCGAGAAGCCCCCAGAAGGGATCGATGTAGTGCTGCCGCACCGAGGACTCTTTGTACTCGGGGGCCTTCAACTCTTTGATGTGCTTGGCGAAGCTCTGGGTCAGCGACTTGATGGTGGTGACTTGGCGGGCCATGTGTGCTTCCGTGCGAGTGGGGGCGGGGGAGGATAACCGATCCGCAGCCGCGACGGCACGATGTATAGATGATGCCGCCCAGAGAGTTGCCTTCGTATCCGAGCCGCCGGCGAACGCCCGGCATCCGTCAACCTGTTCTGTTTATGCCGTTGCTCGACAACTCCTCTCACAGAAAATCTCCACCCGCTCCTCCACCTCCGCGAACTGATCCCCGATGAAATCGGCTCATCCCTTTTTTCCAGGAGGTTTCGTATGAGCGTTCTTCCCGACAAGATCAACGACCGCATCGCTTGGTTCGAGCAGCGTTTGCAAGCGTGGCAGAATAACGCTGCCGCAATCGGGGTGCTTCCAGCCCAGGTTCTTCAGCTCAAGAACATGGTCACCACCGCCCGCGCCAACTACAACGCCGCGCAGACCGCTCGCGCTGTGGCCAAGGACGCGACCGTGGTGCAGGGCTCCGCCGATCGGGCCATGACCTCCTTCGGCAGTGATCTGATCCAGACCATCAAGCTCTTCGCGCAGACCACCAACAACGCGACCGTCTACCAGCTCTCCAGCGTGCCGCCCCCCGCCGCGCCCACGCCCGCCGGGCCGCCCAAGGCGCCGACCAACGTCATCGCTGATCCGAACGCCGATGGCACCATCACCATCACATGGAAGGGTTCGCTGGCCAACAGCACCTTCTACACCGTCTGGCGCAAGCCCGGCTCCGCCCCCGCCAGCGCGTTCACGCAGATCACCTCCGTCGCGGGCAAGAAGTTCATCGACACCAACGTCCCCGGCGGTGTCTCCAGTGTGAACTACTACGTCCGCGCCCAGCGCGACCTGGCTTTCAGCGCGCCCAGCGAGGAAGTCACCGTGAACTTCCCCGCCGCGATGGCGGCGTGATGAAGAAGTGACGGAGTGACCAAGTGACGAAGGAACTGACGCAGCCCCGGGCTTGATGGCTCGGGGCTGTTTGTTTACAGGGGGACTTGAAGCCGCACGCACATTCTCCCCCCCGCCGCTACCCTCCCGCCAATGTACGCAGTGGCCACCCCACCCCCCACGCTCGATCCTCGCACCCCCGCGATCGATCTCCTTCGTCTCATCGGCCCATCATGGGAGCGCGACCCCGCGCTCGCCGCCGCCAGCAGCGCAGCTCCGCCCACGCTCAAAGAATCTCTCGCCTACTGCCGCGGCCTTGCCACTTCCCACTACGAGAACTTCAGCGTCCTCTCCGCTCTCGTCCCCGCGCACCTGCGCGATGACTTCGCCGCCGTCTATTCCTTCTGCCGCTGGGCCGATGATCTCGGCGATGAGACCGGTAACACGCCCGAGGCCCGCCAACGCTCCGAGCGCCTGCTCACATGGTGGCGCGATGAACTCCGTCGCTGCTTCAGCTTTCGTGGCATGGGCTTACCAGCCCATGTTTCGGGCGCTTCGCCCGAAGTGCCTCGCGTGGGTGCAAGTGATAGTCGCGATGTGCACGAGTCCAACACATGGGCTGTAAGCCCATGCCACGACGAACCCTCCCACCCCGTCTACATCGCCCTCCGCGCCACCGCCGCACGCCACCCGCATCTCACCGCCCAACCGTTCCAAGACCTGATCGCCGCGTTCATCCAGGATCAAACCCGCGGCACCGCTGACCATCCCTACGAAACCTGGGAGCAACTTCTCGACTACTGCGCCCGCAGCGCGAGCCCCGTCGGCCGCATCGTCCTCACTCTCGGCGGCTACGCCCCGCCCGAAGTCGATCCATCCAACGCCGATCGCTATGCCATGAGCGATGCCACCTGCACTGCGCTCCAGCTCATCAACTTCTGGCAGGATGTCCGCCGCGATCTCATCGAGCGCGATCGCGTCTACATCCCCACGCTCGGCCCCGGCGGCACCCCCACCGGCATCACCCGCGAAAAGCTCCGGGGCTGGCTCGATCAACCAACCGATCCCCGCGCCCGCGTCCCCTACATCCGCGGCTTGCGCCCCCTCGTAGACGAAACCGCCACCCTCTTCAGCAAAGGCCAACCCCTTCCAACCACCCTGGATGGGGGAATTGGTCCCGTCGTCTGGCTGTTCGGAGCAGGCGGCCACGCTATCCTCAAGGCCGTTCGGGGCTTGGGTTGCGCCACGCTCTGGAACCGTCCTCGTCTTCCGGCATCCGAAAAGGCCCTGCTCGTCGGTCAGGCATGGCTTCGGACCAAGTTCAGCCGGTGACTGGTGGGTCGTACCAACTTCGGTTAGTGTGCAATAGTTTGCTGGGTAAGGGTTGGGTCGTGTTGCTTTGCGGAGGCCGTCGGTTTGAGCAGTGCGGGCGTTGCCATCGTGAGTCCTCTTGCCGGTCGTGTCCGCGCGGTCGGACCCACGACCAGCGTTGTCCCCGCGCTCGCCGGTGTCGCCGATGGCAACCTTCGCGATTCCTTCGCAGAGTGCGCCCGCATCACCCGCGAGCGTGCCCGAAACTTCTACCACGGCCTGCGTCTCACGCCCGAGCCGCGGCGCGGCGCGATCTACTCCATCTATACATGGATGCGGGCCGCCGATGATCTTGCCGATGAGCCCACGTCCTCGAGCGACCGTCGCGTGCAGCTCGCCGCGTTCAGGCAGATGACCGAGCGCCTGCTCGCCGGTGAAGCGCCTGCATCAACCGACCCCGCATGGGCCGCCGCCTTCGCAGCAACCTGCGCGTCGTATCCCATTGACCCGATCATCTTCGCCGAGATGCTCGAAGGTCTTGAAGAAGACCTGGACCACCCCGGATATCCCGATGATGCCGCGCTCGCGCGCTACTGCTACCGCGTCGCCGGCACCGCAGGTCTCGCCTGCCTCTGGATCTGGGGCCTGAAGCCCGGCGCCGATGCCGCCAAAGCCCGCGAACTCGCCCTGCACCGCGGCCAAGCATTCCAGCGCACCAACATCCTCAGAGACTTCGCGCAGGACTTTGATGAAACACCCTCGCGCCGCTACGTCCCCGAGGCCGCGCTCGCCGCTCATGGCTTGAGCGCCGAAGATGTCCGCAACTGGACCGACCACACGCGCTGCACCGCCCTCGTCGCCGAGCAGGCGCAAATCACACGTGAGCACTACACCGCCTCCGCCGAGCTCGAATCCATGATCGATCCCGCCTGTGCCCCGACCCTTTGGGCCATGACCCGCATCTACGGAGGCCTCCTCGAACTCATCGAGCAGGATCCCTCCCGCATCGCCGGTGATAAACGCATCCGCCTCGCCGGCGCGAAAAAAGCCAGCATCGCACTCGGCGCCGCTCTCTGGGCCAAGGTGGGTCGCTGGTGAGTAGCGCAGTCCAAAATCAGTCTGGCATGGGTGGCACTGGCAGCTCGCCTGCCCGTGATGTTGCAACCAACGTGTGAGATGACCAAGAGCGCTCTCATCATCGGCGGCGGCCTCGCGGGCATTGCTTGCGCCCTCAAGCTCGCCGAGCGCAATATCCCCGTCACACTCCTCGAAACCCGCAAAAAACTCGGCGGCCGCGCCACTTCTTTTCAGGATGTCCGCTCCGGCCGCTGGCTTGACAACTGTCAGCACGTCGTCCTGGGCTGCTGCACCAACTACCTCGACCTGCTCGGTCGGTTGGGCACCCGCGACAAAATCATCTGGCACCGCGAGCAGCACTGGATCGAGGAAGGTGGCCGCGTCAGCGTCGTCGCGCCCGGAATCCTCCCCGCGCCCGGCCACTTCACCGGCGCATTCCTCAAAGCATCATTCCTCTCCTTCGGCGAGAAACTCCAGATCGCCCGTGCTTGCTCCGCCATCATGCGCACCGATCGTTCCAAATGGGACGATCGCACCTTTGGCGCGTTTCTCGCCACCTGCGGTCAGTCTGACCGCGTCATCCGTCGCTTCTGGTCCCCCGTCGTGGTGAGCGCGTGCAATCTCGATGTCCCCAAAGTCTCCGCCGCCAGCGCACTGCACGTCTTTCAAGAGGGCTTTCTCGCCGCCCGCACCGCCGCCGACATCGGCATCCCCGGCGTCCCGCTGCTTGATCTCTACGAACACGCCGAGCGTCTCATCACCGCCAGCGGCGGCCGCGTCCTCCTCGGCACCGGCGTCGATCGCATCGACGAGCACGGCGCAACGACCTCGGACGGTCAGCGATTCGAAGC
>JBKJOD010000252.1:0-7127 GCA_046593245.1 Phycisphaerales bacterium | reverse complement strand
GAATAGGCCTCCATGCCGGATCTCCTTCTTGATCCGACAACTCTGCCCACAATCCCGGCCCGCGCCAGGAAAATCGCGCTACGAAGTCAAAGAAACCGCTCTAGTGCTCGGGTGCCGCCTCCCAGCCCGCAGAGCGGGCGCTGGTATCTAGACCGGAGCGCAAGCCCCGGTACCACACAAGCAAAACCAAATATCTCCGCCTCCCCGCACAAGCCCGCGGAGCGGGCGACACCCGGCGCACCGCCAGCACCAAATCCACACCCTCGCGCGCTACCAGCTCATGCCCCCTTCTTCGCCTTGCTGCGCGCCCGCTTCCCGTGCCCGATCACCCCGAGATCAAACAGCACCGCCACCACCACCAGTACCGTCCACATCCCGCCGACGCTCCCGTGTTGATGGATCGCCAGGCAATACGCCAGCAATGTATACGGCAGAAAACACAGCCCCAAAATCGGTAGCAGCAGCCCATTGAACGGGCTGGAGAGCGTGCGGAAACAACTCTGCACCCAGTCGCTCGTGAGCAGGAGCAGCACGATGACGATGCGGGGCGTGAAGAACGCGATGAGTCCGAGGATGCAGCCGAGCATGAAACGCTCCAGAATACAAAGCGAAAAACGCAAAACGCAAAGCGAACTACTGGATGAGCGACTACCGCGTGAGTGTACGCCGGTTCACCATTTTCGCTTTGCGCTCTGCGCTTTGCGTTTTCCTACATCATCATCCGCACCACCACCTGCACAATCACCAGCGCCTGCACCCCCGCCACCAGGTCGTCAATCAGAATTCCCCATCCGCCCGGATACCGCTGCCAGCCGCGCGCCGGCCACGCCTTCACGATGTCGCACACGCGAAACGCCACGAACGCCAGTGCGAGCGTGAAGACCAGATGCCAGAATGTCCCCGTCGCCATCGCGGGCAGCGCGAGCAGCGGAATCGTCTGCCCCGCAGTCTCATCCGCCACCACCGAGCCCGGATCCTTCTTCCCGAAAAACACCTCGGCACCATCCCCGAACGCGATGCACGCCCACGAGAACACCAGCAGCACCGCAACCAGCACGCCGTGATACACCACGCTCGCCAGCACGCCGTCCCCACACGGTCGCAGCCCCGAAAGCATCAGCACTCCCGCGATCGCCACCGTCGGCATCGATCCCCACGTCCCGGATGCGGGCCGCATCAGCCCCAGCCCAAAGGTGGTAACAAGCGCTTTGCCAGTGGGTGAGAGTGCGGGCATCTGGAGTCCTGATTCCTAGGTCCAAGAGCGAAAGTCACACACAAACGACCGAGCCGTCACCAAGATACAAACTTGGCACTTGGCACTCAGCACTCCGCACTTACTTTCCCCCGTAGCACCCGCATCCCCCTCGTCACATACGGCACCGCGCTCCACGCCGTCACCGCGACGGTGGCCCACACGATTGCCAGAATTGCGTACCCCGCCGCGTCCCCCGGCGCGTGCCCCTGCTCGCCGCGCACGTTCATCAGAATCAACACCGTCGGCACGCATATGGATTGCAGGATCATCTTCCACTTCCCGCTCCACGTCGCGGCGAAGCTCAACCCTCTCCCCTCCACCTCCGCGCGGATGCTCGTCACCAGCAGCTCGCGCGCCAGGATCACCGCCACCATCCACGCCTGCACTCCCGTCACGCTCCCCACCGGCGGGGTCACCCGATTCGGCAGATGCAGAATCGCCTCGCCGGTGTATGTGAATCCCGGCGAGGCCAGAAACACGAACGCGCCGATCACCAGAAACTTGTCCGCGAACGGGTCCATAATCCGCCCGAACGTGCTGATCGCGTTCCACCGGCGCGCCAGATACCCATCCAGCACATCCGTGATCGCCGCGATTATGAAAATCGCCGCCGCGACCAGCAGCAGCGCATCCGGCCCGCCCCCTGTCACCAACACTGACTTGTGATACTTGAACGGCGTCAGCACCGCGAAGAACGCCACCGCCAGCACCACCCGCGCCGCCGTCAACAGATTCGGCGCGGCCAGCTCCCACCGCGTCGGCTTCACGCCGCTCGCCATCGTCCGCATCGCGGGTGTGTTCGGAACCGGCACGCTCATCGGCCGATCCTAGTCCGTGGCGTAGCCGTCCCGCCCATCTGCCATTTTTCCACAGTTTCCCCCACACACACCTGCCACCCTCAACATCCTGCAAACCACCGCTCTAAATAGATGAAGATGTCATCGGCGGTGAGCAATCCGTTGCAGTTCAGATCCGCCGTGCGCGTGGAGCACCAGAATCCCCCCGCGCCCGCGCACCCCTCAAACCAATCATTGATGAAGAGAAAAATATCGTTCGCATCGATGCTCCCATTCCCATCATGGTCCGCCTTGCACGCGACCCCGCCGGAACAGAGCGGCACCACGACCGACCCGGCACGAACCGCCATTGCATCCACGCTCCGCGCCATCCACGTGCCGCTGACGCGTTGCATGGTGTCAAACAGCGTCGGCATCCCGACTGGCTGCACGCTGAACTCCACCGCGGCCGGGCAGCCCCCGAACCCCGTCTTTGTGTACCGGAATCGAAACACATCCACCCAGTTCCCATCCGCCCCGAAGTAGGTCTGGCCAATATCGCGCTCCAGCGGCGCGACCGAGCCCTCCGGCACCGCCATCTCCATCCCGTTCAGCGGGCTGGTATCGGGAATCCCATCCCGGTCCAGATCCACCACCCGCAGCAGCGTCACCCCCTCCGCCAGCGCCCGAACGCGCCCGATGTCCTGCGCACTCGGGTTGTTCACATACCCATCCCCAGAGGCGTTCAGCCATCCGTTTGCGCCGGGAGTCGTTTGCAGCAGGCCGCAGAACTGGCTGGCGAGGCCCCCCTGGCCCGCCACGTTGCTGACCCCCTGGTTTTGGTTACTGACAATCATCCCATCCGCCCCACTGATGAGCAACCTATTCAGGGTTCCCCATGAGTCTCGCTCGCACGTCGCTACTACATTGAACGAGACAGATCGAATACCCCTCCCGCCACTCCCCACAACACGGGATTGGACTGCGAAGTTCAGTTGGTTGTCATAAATAATCGAGCTCTGCGGCGGCCAGGGCATGTACCCCTGACCTTGCCGCTCCACGATTCGAAGTTCAACCGACTGCGCGCTCACAGCCGCGGCGAACATCGCTTGGGCCACAACTGCCAACATAAATCCAAATCCGCCGCGCATCGGGTTCACGCTTCCTTTCCGCAAGACAATACATCGCGGATGTGAAGAACCGACACTCGATCATCCATCCACAGTCGGATAGGCCCGGTTGAAGCCACACCTAGCCCACACTATCCTCACCGCCTTCCCAGCTCCCCCGGTTCCGGTCGGTCCTTGATCGGATGGCTTCCGGGGGTATGGGCAAGCGTGTTCTGGGTGGTTGGGACCGGCTTTGGGGCGGTGGTGAGGGGAGCTTTGCTTGGACGGTCTCATCAGTCCGATCCTCTTGTATGGTGGCTGCATCCTGGGTGCGCTGGGCGTTTGCATGGCCTTGCCGCGCCGGGGTCTCAGCCCGCAGATCATCGGTGCCCTCATTGGCGCGCTGGCCCTCGGGCTGGTGCTAGTCGGGCTTGGCGTCAAGGCCGGGCCGGCGGGGCTGCCGAACTTCAACTTCTATCTGTTTGCTTTCATCGCGCTCGGCGCGGCCTTGCGGGTCATCAGCCATCCGCGCCCGGTGTATGCCGCGCTGTACTTCATCCTGACCATTCTCGCCTCGGCGGGCATGTACGTGCTGCTCTCGGCGGAGTTCATGGCATTTGCACTTGTGATCGTGTACGCGGGCGCGATTCTCATCACGTATCTCTTCGTCATCATGCTCGCGACCGAAACGCCCACGGCGGATCAGGTCGAGGCGCTCAGTGAGTATGACCGCTACTCGCGCGAGCCGGTGATGGCGACGGTGGTCGGTTTCATGCTGGTGGCCGCGCTGACCACGCTGATCGGCACCGGCATCACGCAACTCACACCCCCCACAACCACGACCGCGATGCAGAGCATCGACGATCTTCCCGGTCGCGTGGACGCGGCCCTTCGTTCCGCCGGGCTCATGGACGCGGACGAACACATCGCCACGCTCGGCGAGACCCCTCTGATCGACATCGCGCCGGACTCCGGGCGCATCGGCACCGTCACCATCGCGTACGGCGAGGGCAAGAAGCGCATCATCACCACCGAAGACCCCAAGTGGCCCAATGACCTGGTCGTGAGCAACATTGAGGGTGTCGGGTTCACACTGCTGAAGGACCACCCGGGATCGATCGAAGTCGCGGGTGTGGTGCTGCTCATGGCCATGCTTGGCGCAGTTGTGCTGGCGCAGAAGAAGGTCGAGCTGGATGAGCGTGCCAAGCTCGCGGCACAGAATCGCTCGCTGGGCGATGAGTTCACGCCGCAGAACAGCCCGTTGATGGCTCCTTCGCATCAGCCCTCGCCAAGCTCGCGCGAGGCGGACACCCACGGCACACCTTCTACACATCACGTCGGAGGTGCCGCGTGAACACGCTCTTCTTCACCATCGCCCAGGCCGGTTTCCCCGCCCCGATGACGCAGGCCACGCTGTACCACTATCTCGTGGTCTCCGCGCTCATGTTCTGCATCGGGCTGATCGGCTTCCTCACCCGCCGCAACCTGATCATCATGTTCCTCTGCACGGAGCTCATGTTCCAGGCGGCGGGTCTCGCCCTGATCGCCTTCAGCCGCTTCCACCTCAACCACACGGGCGAGACGTTCGTGATCTTCGTTCTGACCGTCGCCGCGGCGGAGGCCGCCCTCGCCCTGGCTCTGGTCGTTCTGCTCTTCAAGCGCAAGGAAACCCTGGATGCATCCTCCTGGATGCAGCTCAAGGGCTAAACAGAGGCCCGGGCGCACGCCCGGACATTTGGCCTTCCGCACCGTCTGGCACTCGCCACTCCGCCGCGCCCGCTCCCGGCCCTTGCCCCGAGATCGAACCACGTGATCGACTTCCTCGCCCACCTGCCCAACCTTCTCGCACAGCATGACGCCGCGCCCGCGCACGGCGCGGCGGATGCGGCCCACGCCGCACACGCGGCGGCCACCATCGGCGCGCCCGCGGGATGGCTTCCAAAATGGGCGGGCTTTCTGCCGCTGCTCCCCCTGCTGGCGTGCGTGCTCTGCACCCTGTGCGCCATCTTCAAGGTCAAGAGCAAGCTCCCCGCGATCATCACGGTCGCGTCGCTCGCGGTCGCGTTCGTCATCGCCTTCCTGACCTATCAGAACACCACCGCGACCGCCGGAGGCCAGCACGCCGTCGTGCATCTGGCGGACTGGATCAACTTTCAGTTCGGCAAGGCCGAGGCCCAGTCGGTGGTGGCGAACTTCTCGTTCTACATCGATCCGCTCACCTGCCTGTGGATGCTCTTCGTCACCGGGCTTGCGACGCTCATCGCGCTCTATGCCAGCGAGTACATGAGCCACGACATCGGCCAGGGCTACAACCGCTTCTTCGTGGCGTTCAACCTGTTCGTCTTCTCGATGGCCTGCCTGGTGATGGGCGACAATCTGCTGCTGCTCTTCCTGGGCTGGGAAGGCGTGGGGCTCTGCTCGTATCTGCTCATCGGGTACTTCTATCAGAAACCCAGCGCGGTGGCGGCGGGCAAGAAGGCCTTCATCATGAACCGCATCGGCGACCTCGGTCTGTCGATGGGCATCATGCTCACGTTCGTGCAGTTCGGCACCGTTGAATACGCGCGGCTCTTCCCGGCGATCGAGGGATATCTCGCCTCCGCCCAACACGGCCATTTCAATGAGATCCCGCTGCTGGTGCAGCTCATCCCCGTGCTGTTCACCATCGGCGCGTTCGGCAAGTCCGCCCAGTTCCCGCTCTATGTCTGGCTGCCGGACGCCATGGAAGGACCGACGCCGGTATCCGCACTCATCCATGCCGCCACCATGGTGACGGCGGGCGTCTACCTCGTCGCCCGCTTCTTCCCCCTCTACCTCTGCGGCGGAACACCCTTCAGCTTTGCCGAACACAGCGCGTGGTTCGGCTGGCTCGCGCATGTGTCCGCGCTGGACATCGTCGCGTGGGGCGGCGCGATTACCGCGCTGCTGGCCGCCACCATCGGCATGGCTCAGTTCGACATCAAGCGGATCATGGCGTATTCCACGGTCTCGCAACTGGGTTACATGTTCTGCGGCCTGGGTGTCATGGGCGCGACCGGCGGCGTCAGCCACGTTTTCACGCACGCCTTCTTCAAGGCGCTCTTGTTCCTCGCCTGCGGCGCGGTGATGCACGGTTTCGCGGGGCAGCTCGACCTTCGCAAGCTCTCCGGCCTTGGCAAGATGCCCGGCTGGAAGGTTGTCACCTTTACAATGCTCGTCGGCTGCATCAACCTCGCGGGCCTGCCGTTCATCACCGCGGGCTTCTGGTCCAAGGATGAGATTCTCGGCGACGCCTTCGCCAACCCGCACACCCGCCCCATCGGCGCGATTCTGCTGCTCACGGCTGGCCTCACAGCATATTACACCTTCCGCGTCTTCTTCCGCGTCTTCGTCGGTCCCAAACACTACGAAGCGGGCGATGAGATCCATGCTCACGACGAACATGCACACGATGCACACGGACACGACGCACATTCCACTCATGGCCACGCAGAGCACACGCCCGCTGAAGCTGCGGTAGAGGCATCGCACGCGGGCCACGCCTACGACTTCCATCCGCACCCACCGGGCTGGGCGATCAATCTCGTCCTCGCACTGCTTGCAATCGCGGCCTTCGCGGCGATCCCGCTGGTCGCGCTCAAGTCCGACTCGGCCGCGGCACATGCCGAGAAGCTCACGTGGGCCGGTCAGCTTGTGCATTCGTCAACTGCGGGCGCTCCTCCGCCTCACCACGAACACGTGGGCGCGTTTGGTTTCGACGATGCACACAAGGCAATGCAGATCATCTCCGGGATCGTCGCCGTCATCGGCATCGGCATCGCCTTCTTCCTCCACTTCTTGGGCCGCACCTCCGCCGCCACCAGCCGCGCCGACACGCTCCTTCCTATGCTCGGCCCGATCCCCAAGTGGGCCCAGCACAAGTGGTACGTGGACGAGTTCTACGACTGGACAATCGTGAAGCCGCTTCGGGTGCTCAGCCACATTTTCCATCTCTTTGACAAGCTCCTT
>JBKJOD010000450.1:0-3967 GCA_046593245.1 Phycisphaerales bacterium | reverse complement strand
ATCACTTCGTTGTCCTCATCCATGAACTCGGAGAGGGACATGAGGACGGGGCCGAGCTGGCCGGAGCGCTCGCCCGAGCGGATGGCCTCGACGATGGAAGGATCGATAAGGGGGGAGTTTTCGAGCGTGGAAGAGAAGGGCTCGCCCCGGGTGACGTGCTCCTCAGCGCGGGCGAGGAGTTTTTCGTACAGAGGATTGCCGGCGGACTCGCGGGCGAGGCCGAGCGCTTCAAGGAGCGGCACACGGCCCTCAATGAGCACGCCAAGCACGCGGGCGACGCGGGCGGTGGCGAAGGAGCGGAAGAGTTTGCCGGTGTATGGAGCGCGGACGAGGAAGCTGGAGATGGCGTCGCGGCCGGCCGCGCTGGAGGCCCAAAGCTTGGCGATCACGGCGAGGATGATGATGGTGGGGAGCGCGATCCACCAGTAGTCGCGCATGGCGTTGGAGAGATCGATGAGCATCTGCGTGGTTGGGGGAAGGCCCGAACCCAGGGAGTGGAAGAGCCCCTCGAAGCGAGGCAGAACGAAGAAGAGCATGACGCAGAGCACGGAGACGGCGACGGTGATGAGCAGACAGGGGTAGACCATCGCGCCGGAGATCATGGCGCGCACGCGGACCTGCTGGCGGGCGAGGGAGGAGAGCCGTTTGAGCATGGCGTCGAGCATGCCTCCGGACTCGCCGGCGGCGATGAGGGAACGGGCGACGCCGTCGAAGTATCCGGGGTGGTATTCGAGCGCGGCGGAGAGAGATGCGCCCTGCTCAATACGGGCGCGCATGTCCTGCAGCGAGGTTCGCCAGTGACCGGGCGGAACCTGGCGTTCCAGCGAGGCGATGGCCTCGACGATGGGCGTGCCGGTGGAGACGAGCACGGAGAGCTGGCGGACGAATCCGGCCATGTTTTTCAGGCGTTTGGTGCGTCCGCCGCCGCCTTTGGCGCGTTGTCGCGCGGTGGTGCGGGTCGGCTCGTCGCTTGTCTCCAAGATTTCGGTGGCGAAGATGCCCTGTTTGCGCAGGGACTCGCTCGCCTCGATTGTGGAGGAACCGTCGGTGGTGCCGGTGACGGCCTTACCGGATTTGTCGTAGCCGTTGTATGAGAACTTCATGCAGCCTCCTTGCGGACGGCGGCGGCGATGGGCGCGGGGAGCGCGGCGATGGGCTCGGTGGGTTTGGCACTGGGGAGTGGCGCGGCGGTGGCGGCCTCCTCCATGTCGTCCTGGGTGACGCGCAGGATTTCCTCGAGCGAGGCCTTGCCCTCGAGTGCGAGCAGAACGCCCTCCTGGCGGAGGGAGAGATAGCCGGAGTTCTGGAGCTTGGCGCGGAGTTCGTGGGTGGGCGCGCCGTGGTGGATCAGCCGACGGAGCTCGGGGGTGATTTCCATGACCTCGTAGACACCGCCACGCCCGCGGCAGCCGGAGTCGTGGCACTGGCGGCAGCCAGCGCCCTTGCGGAAGGGGCGGCCCGTGTGGTCGCTGAGGCCCGCGTCTTGCAGAACCTGCTCGGAGGGGTAGTACTTGGTGGCGCAGGAGGGGCAGATGGTTCGGGCGAGCCGCTGCGCGACCGCGCCGATCAGGGCAGAGGAAAGGAGATAGGGCTCGATGCCCATGTCAACCAGACGTGCGACGGCACCGGGGGCGTCGTTGGTGTGCAGGGTGGCGAGGACGAGGTGACCGGTGAGGGCGGCCTGCACGGCGACGCGTGCGGTCTCCTGATCGCGAATCTCGCCGACCATGATGATGTCCGGGTCCTGGCGAAGGATTTCGCGCAGGGAGCGGGCAAAGGTGAGCCCGATGGACTCGTTGACCTGGATCTGATTGACCAGATCGAGTTGATACTCGACGGGGTCTTCGACAGTAAGGAGGTTGACTTCGGAGGAGCGGAGCAGGTCCAGCGCGGAGTAGAGCGTGGTGGTCTTGCCGGAGCCGGTGGGGCCGGTGACGAGCGCGAGACCGTGCTCGGAATCGAGGATGCGCTTGAAGGTTTGCAGGGCTTCGACGCGGAAGCCGAGGTCTTCCATGCGGACGCGGAGATTACGCTTGTCCAGGATGCGGACAACGATTTTCTCGCCCAGCAGCGTGGGCATGGAGGAAACGCGCAGATCGACCTCGGAGCCGTCGGCGACAATGCGGACGCGCCCGCCCTGCGGGAGTCGCTTCTCGGCGATGTCCATTTTGCCGATAACTTTGATGCGGCTGACGATGGCGTTGTGCATGCCTGGCGGCGGGCGCATGAGATCGCGGAGGATGCCGTCCTTGCGGTAGCGGACGCGGGTGCCCTTCTTGTCGGGCTCGATGTGGATGTCCGAGGCGCGTTCCTTCACGGCGGTGAGCAGCGCGACGTTGACGAGATTGATGATCGGCGAGCCGGCGACCATCTTGTCGATGTCGGCGGCGGGGCCGTCGTCCACGGACTCGCGCTCGATGACCTCGACATCCTGCTCGGCGAGCTGGGTGAGGAAGGCGTCGATGTCCACGTTCTCGCCGGAGTATTTCTTGACGAACTCGAGGATGTTGGTCTCGATGGCGAGAACCGAGCGGATTTTTAGCGAGGTGATCTGGCGGAGGCGGTCGATGGCGGGCAGGGACTGCGGCTCGGCCATGGCAACGGTCAGGGTGTCGTTCACCTTGAACATCGGGATGACTTTGAGACGCTGGCACTCTTCCACGCCGACGAGTTTGATGAGCGCGGGATCAACCAGACCGTGGCGGAGAATGACGCCGGGAACGCCGAGCGTCTGGGCGAGCGCGGAGACGAGAATCTGCGAGGAGATCACCCCCTGCTCGATGAGCATCTCGCCGAGCATCCGGCCGCTGGAGCGTTGCTGCTTGAGCGCGGCGTCGAGCTGGTCTTTGGTGATGGCGCCCTGCGCCACCAGTGTTTCGCCGACGCGAAGGCGTTTGGGGGCGAAGGAGGGAACGTTCGATGCCAGATGTGGGATGTCGGATGTGGGAAGTGCGGAGGCGGAGGGCGCAGCCGAAACCGGCCCGAGTGCGGGCGTCAAGGGAAGCGGGGTTGGTTCTGCGCTGGTGGTCACGTTGGGTTACAGGAAACTTCTGACGGCGGAGTTCACATCCTGATAGTGCTCGAAGAGCTTGGAAAGGTCGGTGAGGTCGAAGACCTCGCGAAGGGTTTCGTTGGCTCCGCAGAGGCGGAGGGCCTGGCCGGAATCGGAGAGGTGCTCGGTGGCTTCTTTAAGGACTTCCAGGCCGCGGGAATCGATGAAGGGGATTTCGGAGGCGTCCACAACGAAACGCCCGAGCGAGGTGGCAAGGACGCCGGAGAGAGTTTCCTTGAACTGGTCGGCGTCCTGGGCCACGAGTGGGCCTTGGGGCTTGAGAACGGTGACGGCGCCTTGGCGTTGCTGGTTGATTTCCATGGGGAAGTGACGCAGTGAGCGAGTGACGGAGTGATGGAGCGGAAGGCGTTACGCGGCTTTGGCGGGCAGGGTCATGGTGAAGGTGCTGCCCTTGTCAATGGTGGATTTGAGAGAGATGTCGCCCCCGTGGAGGCGGACGACTTCTCGGGCGATGGCCAGCCCGAGGCCGGTGCCGGTGACGTTGGCGATGCGTTTGTCCTTGGCGCGATAGAACTTCTCGAAGACCAGCGGCTGCTCTTCGTCCTTGATGCCGATGCCGTTGTCGGTGACATCGCAGGTGAAGGACTTGGCGCCCTCGCCACCCATGTTGGCGCGAACGATGACCTCACCGCCGGCGGGGGTGTATTTGATGGCGTTGCCGACAAGGTTGTGCAGAGCCATGACGATTTTGTCGCGGTCGCCTTCCATCTGCGGCCACTTGGGGGGCATATCGAAGCGGAGCTTGATGTCTTTCTGGCGGGCCTGCTCGGCAAAGTCGTGCTTGAGGTCCTCGAAGACGGGCTCGAGGCGGACATCGCCCTTGTTGAGCTTGATGGTGCCGGACTCGATCTGGGCGACGCTGAGCATGTCGCCGACCATGCGCTCAAGACGCTT
>JBKJOD010000267.1:0-15978 GCA_046593245.1 Phycisphaerales bacterium | reverse complement strand
CACAGTGTACCGATCCAGCTCTCTGCGTGCTATTTTCCTGCTCGGCGGCGGGGAGAGACATCCGCCGATACCTAAAGTATCCCCTAGCGTGCGACGCTGAAGACGTACGTTCCCGATCCCACCTCCAGCACAACACTCTCCCCCTTTCCCGGAAGCAACCGCACGCCGCTCGCATCCGCAAGAAACTGGCCGGATTCTCTCACCCCGTCGGTGCTCTTCGCGGGTAGAAACACCCTCGCGACCACGCCGACGGGCACCGTCACAGTGTGCGTGTAGCCCTTTGCGTCGTTGCTCCACGCGCTCTCGATCGTGCCGCGAATCGAGTGGTACTTCGCACGCGCCGACGTCAATGTGTTCGTCGGCTGTGGATGAACAATGACACGCTCGAAACCAGCCGTGGCCGGATCGCGTGCGATACCCGCCACGCTCTCAAACAACCATCGCCCGCACGACCCGAGCGAATAGTGATTGAACGAGTTCATCCCGGCGTCCGGATGCACACCCACCTCCGGCGTCCAACCGTTCCACCGCTCCCAGATCGTGGTCGCGCCGTGCTTCACAGAGAAGAGCCACGACGGGAACGAGGCCTGCATCAGCAGGGAGTATGCAGTCTCGGGCTCCCCGCCCGCAGTCAGCACGGGTAGCAGGTGGCTCACGCCCACGAATCCCGTGGAGAGGTGCATCTGCTTGGCCTTGATGTCTTCCACCAGATGCCTCACCGCCATTGGTCGCAACTCCTGCGGGAGCAGATCAAACTCCAGCGCAAGGACATAGCAGCACTGTGTGTTGCCATGAATCCGTCCATCACTCTCCACATACTTCTTATTGAACGCCTGCTTGATCTCCGCCAGCAGCCCTTCGTACTTCCTCGCATCATCCACCCGCCCGAGCACCCGCAGTGATTTCGCCAGAATGTCTGTCGAGCGTGCGAAGTAGGCCGTCCCGATCAGGTCCTTTGGCGTGTCCGCTTCGATCGAGAGCCAATCGCCGTAGTCGTTGCCGCGATCCTTGTCGCGGATCAGCTCCGAGCTGTGCACGCGGCACCACTCCACCCATTTGATCATTGACTGCACCGAGCGAGCCAGAATCCGTGTGTCGCCGTACTGCTCATAGATCACCCACGGCACGATCGTTCCCGCATCCGCCCATGCCGGCGCGGCGTAGTTCAACCCCTTCATCACCGGCGCGACATCCGCGTGCGCCCCATCCGCCCGCTGCGCATCCATCACATCGGTCGTCCACTTGGTCATGAACGGCGCAACACCCGAGTTGAACGTCGCCGTCGGCAGGAACACTTGCGCATCGGCCATCCACCCCATCCGCTCATCGCGTTGCGGGCAGTCCGTCGGCACGCTCAGATAGTTGCCGCGCAGGCCCCACACGATGTTTGACTGCAACTGATTGATCCGCGGATCTGAACAGGAGAACTCACCCGTCACCGGCATATCGGAACTGAGCACGACTCCTGTCAACATGTCCAGCGACGGCTTTTCCTTCAGCCCTCTCACCTCCACATACCGAAACCCATGGAACGTAAAGTTGGGCTGCCAGACTTCTTGGCCACTGCCAGAGCAGATATACGTGTCCGTCGAGGTCGCCCCACGCAGGTTCGCCGTGTACACCGTTCCGTCGGGCTTGAGCATCTCCGCGTGCCGCAGGGTGATCACTGTGCCCTTCGCAGCTCTCACCTTCAACCGCACCACACCCACCATATTTTGGGCCATGTCGAACGTCCACATCCCCGGCTGTGGCTCGGCGATTGCCTTCGCGGGAATCTCCCTGACGATTCGGATTGGCTCGGCGATATCCGGCTGCAACCGGCGTGTCTCGGTGCGCGTCGTCGCTGCCTGCCACGAGGCATCATCAACCGCCACGGTATCCCAGCCCGCGATCGCAGCGTTGGCATCGCAGGTCTCGCCGCGCTGCAGGTCCGCCATCAGCAGCGGCCCGGGCTTGGTCTTCCACGTCTCATCCGTCACAATCCGCTCGACAGAACCGTCGGCATACGTGATCTCCAGCTGCGCCAGCAGTGCGGGCACCTCGCCGTAATAGTCGTGCGCATCAAACAACCCTGCGTGCCCGCTGAACCATCCCGGCGCTACCACCGCGCCCATCACGTTCTTTCCTTTGGCAATCTGCCCCGTCACATCGAAAACCTGATACAGCAGCCGCGTCGGATAGTCCGTCCACCCCGGGGCAAGGTGCTGGTCCCCCACTTGCTTGCCGTTCAGCCGCATTTCGTACACGCCCAGCGCGGTCGCATACAGCCGCGCGCTCTTCACCGGCTTGGCAATCTCAAACCCCTTCCGCAAATACGGAATCTGGGCCTCGGGCAGCTTTACAGCGGAGTTTTCCGCGGCGTGCACGCGCATCGGGGTGCCGCGTACCGTCAGATCGATCGTCAACTGCTTGGCGATGTCCTTCGCGGGATCACCCCCGAGTGTCTTGTTGTTGGTTGCAAACTCCCGCCCTTGCTCGCTCGCCAGCTTTGCGACCAGCTCGGTCACATCCTTGGATACCGTTCCATCTGGGGTGTGATAGCTCGCGCTGACGATTGTCAGCTCAACGGGAACTTTCTTCGCCTCCACCCACTTGGCCGACCAGTCCTCCGGTTTGAGCAGCCCCATTTCCCAGCGTGCGGCCTCACTCCACGGCCCCTGCTCGCCATCCCGGTTCCAGGATCGCACTTTCCAGAAGCACTCTTGCCGCGATTTCAATGCTTTGCCGCGATACGGAATCTGATTCATTGCCGCCCCGTCCACCTTCCCGCTGTCCCACAAGTCTCCCTCATCACGTGCCAGCGCGGTCTCGCTCGCAGCCACCAGAATGCGATACGCCGTCTGGCGCTCGGCGCGGCGATCCGATGCCAGCGTCCAGCTCAGCCGTGGCGACGACTCCTCGAGTCCCAGCGGATTGTGCAGATATTCACAGCGCAGCTCGCCCGCCTTCAGCAGCACCTGCTCCTCCCCCCGCGCGGCCGCGCCACCCATCGCCACAACCGCCACACTCACGATCACCGTCAACCATCGAGCAATCATGTGATTCTCCGCTCGCAACCTCGGAAGCGAAACAGCCGCAACGGCCCAGAGCGTACCGTACCTCATACTCCCTCACCACGAGCATGCCCCATGTCGCAAGAGCAATGGTCCGCCGTCGATCACTATTTCTGTGAACTCCTGCTCACGCCCGACCCAGTGCTTGATGCCACACCCGCAACCAGCGCGGCCGCCAACCTTCCGCCAATCAGTGTCGCCCCTAACCAGGGCAAGATGTTGCACCTGCTCGCCCGCGCTGCGCGTGCCACGCGCATCCTTGAACTCGGTACGCTCGGCGGCTACAGCACCATCTGGCTCGCCCGTGCGCTGCCTCCCGGCGGCACGCTCATCACACTCGAAGCCGACGTGAACTGTGCCCGTGTCGCCCGCGAGAACATCGCACACGCGGGGCTCGGTGCCTTCACTGATGTCCGCCTCGGCCCCGCCATCGACACGCTTCCGATACTGCACGCCGAGGGACACCGCTTCGACTTCATCTTCATTGATGCCGACAAGCAGAGCTATCCCGAGTATTTGGCGTGGGCACTCAAGCTCGCTACACCCGGTGCGATCCTCATCGCCGACAACGTCGTCCGCGAGGGAGAGATCATCGACGCCGCGAGCACCGACGACCGCGTGCAAGGCGTACGCCGCTTCAACCAGATGCTCGCAACCGACCCACGCGTAGACGCAACGGCAATTCAAACCGTCGGCAGCAAGGGTTACGACGGCTTTGTAATGGCAATCATCAATACGGACTGATGCTTGCTCCAATCAAAGTCCGAGCAACATCCGCTGCGGATCCTCGATCGCGTTCTTCACACCCACGAGGAACTGCACCGCCTCGGAACCGTCCACCAGTCGGTGGTCGTAGCTGAGCGCGAGATACATCATGGGGCGTAGAACGATCTGCCCGGGGTTCTTCGCATCTTCGATCGGGCGATTCTTAATCGAGTGCATCCCCAGGATTCCCGTCTGCGGCGGGTTCAGGATCGGCGTACTCATTAGCGAGCCGTAGATGCCGCCGTTGGTGATGGTGAACGTGCCCCCCTGCATCTCCGCGAGGGCGAGCTTGCCGTCTTTGGCGCGAACCGCCAGGTCTTTGATCCCCGCCTCGATCTGCGGGAACGAGAGCTTGTCGCAGCCGCGCAGGACGGGGACGACCAAGCCCTTTGGTGTACCGACGGCGACGGCGACGTCGTAAAAATCATGGTGCTCTACTTCAAGCTGCCCGCCCTCACCAGCGACGATGGAGGCGTTCACCGCGGGGAATGCCCTGAGCGACTGCACGACGGCCTTCACGAAGAAAGACATGAACCCCAGCCCAACGCCGTGCTTCTTCTCGAACGATTCCTTGTACTGCGTTCGCAGCGCCATGACGGCCGACATGTCGCACTCGTTGAAGGTCGTCAGCATCGCCGCCGTGTGCTGGGCCTCAACAAGACGCGCGGCAATCCTCTGCCGCAGCGGAGACATTCGCTCGCGACGGGAGCCACCGGAAGGGCCTGCCGGCACCGGAGCTGAAGCCGCAGTGGGCTTCGATGCGCTCGGAGCGGCTGCCGCAACCGTCGCCGCCACGAGAGCTCCCCCGCCACTGCGACCCTTACTCTCAATAATCGTCTGCACATCCTGCTCGCGCACCCGCCCGCCCGCTCCGGTGCCATGCACGCCGGAGAGCGATACGCCGTGCTCATCCGCCAGCTTCTTCGCCAGCGGGGTAGCGCGAACATCCTCATCCACCGCGACCGGAACCGGAGGTGCCTTGCCATTGGTCGACTGCGCTGCGGCTGTCGCAGGGGCCGCGGGCTTCGCGGTCGCGCCGCCAACTGGAGCTGCCGCCTTGTCGTCAATGGAACCAACCCTCTGCCCGATATTTACGGTGGCTCCCACCGCGGCCATCGTCTTCAACACCCCGCTCGCCGGCGCGGGAACGCCCATGGTCACCTTGTCGGTTTCGAGTTCCAGGACATCCTCATCTCTCTTGACGTAATCGCCGTCGTTCTTGATCCAGCGTGCAATCACACCGCTGGTCACGCTCTCACCTGCCGCCGGAATCACGATGTCAACCGCCATGCTGAACTCCGAGTGTTATCGCCGCTGAGACGCTGAGGTCGCAGAGAGAGGACTTTAGTGCTTGGACTTGGACGCGGAAGTGGGCTTTGACGCGGAGCCGTTCGCCTTGCTGTCCTGAGCGGGGTCATCCGTCTTCTTCAGCTCAGCAGGAAGTACAGCCACGGCCTCGGTGAGTATCTTGTCCTGCTGCTTGGCGTGCATGGTCTCCATCGCAGTCGCCGGAGAGGCACACGCCGGGCGGCCGATAAACGTCGGACGCCAGCCGAACTCCTCCAGGAACTTGTCGGCGATGTAGAGATACGCGCCCTGGTTGCGTGGCTCTTCCTGCGCCCACATACGTTTGGCGGATTTGGGATACTTCTCATCCACGGCCCTCACGGCCTTGGTGTGGAAGGGATAAAGCTGCTCGATACGCACAAGAGCCACATCCTTGCGGCCGGTCTTCTCGCGACGCTCGGCCATCTCATGGAAGATCTTGCCGGTGCAGTAGACGACCTGCGTGACGCTGGCGGCGGAGAGGCCAGTCATTCCGCCCATGCCATTGCCGCCCTTGCTGAACGCTGGATCATCCATGACATGCTGAAATGAACCCGTCGCTAACTCATGCACGGTCGAAGTTTCAATGCGAAGGAACTTCTTGGGTGTCATCACCACCAAGGGCTTGCGGAAGTTCCGCATCATGTGCCGGCGGAGCATGTGGAAGGTCTGCGCACCAGTAGATGGATACACGACTTCCATGTTCTCATCGGCACACAGTTGCAGGAAACGCTCGAGCCGCGCGGAGGAGTGCTCCGGGCCCTGTCCCTCGTACCCGTGCGGCAAGAGCAGAACCAAGCCGCCCCAGCGGTTCCATTTGACCTCGCTGGAGGCGATGTACTGATCGATCATGATCTGCGCGCCGTTGGCGAAGTCACCAAACTGCGCCTCCCACATCACCAGTGCCAGCGGGTTCGCGCGGCTGTATCCATAGTCAAAGCCCATGACCGAGTACTCGCTCAGCGGACTATCCCACACATGGAACTTTGCCTGCTTGCCCTCTCGGACGTGGTCCAGCGGTGTGTATCGCTCATTGGTCTTCTCATCGCGCAGCACCGCGTGGCGGGTGGTGAACGTGCCGCGCCGCGAGTCCTGGCCGCTGAGCCGAATCATCACGCCATCCAGCAGCAGCGTGCCGATCGCGAGCATCTCCGCATCATTGTGCGCGATTTTGTCGTGTTTGGGAAGGTCGATGCGACGCTGCATCATCTCCTTCAACTTCGGATGTACATTAAACCCTGCCGGCGTGCTCCCCATCGCGGCACACACCTCTGCGATTGTCTTCGCATCCACCGCCGTCTTGGGCGACTCAAACGTGTACTTCCCGTCCAGCCCCTTCCAGAGTCCGCCACCCGGCGGCGGAACTGGATCGACGGCGTTGTGTTGATCCACAACATCGGCATACACCGCGTCCATGTCGTCCCAAACCTTCTTCGCCATCGCTTCGGCCTGCACCTGCGTCACCACTCCGCTCGCGATCAGCGCGCGCCGATATGTCTCCGGCGTCCCCGGATGTGCCCGCACCAACGCGTAGAGCTGCGGCTGCGTGAACGCCGGCTCGTCCGCCTCGTTGTGCCCATAGCGGCGGAAGCAGACCATATCCACGAACACGTCTTTCTTGAACTCTGCGCGATAGTCCGCCGCGAGCCGCGCGGCCCGCACAACCGCCTCCGGATCGTCGCCATTCACATGCAGCACCGGCGCGTTGATAATCTTCGCGATATCGGTGCAATATTCCGTGGAGCGGCTGTCCTCGGGATCGGTTGTGAATCCGACGAGGTTGTTGATCACCACATGCAGGGTTCCACCCACGGCATAGCCCGCGAGCTTCTGCATGTTCAGGCATTCGGACACCACACCCTGCCCGGGCAGGGCAGCATCCCCGTGAATTGCAAGCGAAGCGACCTTCTTGAACCCCTCTTCAATACCGCCCGCGACCAGATCCTGCTTCGCGCGGCAGCGCCCCATCACCACCGCATCCTGCGATTCCAGGTGGCTCGGGTTGTTCAGCAGCGAGAGGTGAACGACGCGGCCATCGGGCATCACCTGATCGCCCGAGTATCCGCGGTGGTACTTCACATCGCCGCCACCGGGATGGATGCCCTCGCTCCAATACTCTTTAAACTCCGTGAACATCTTCCCGAGGTCTTTGCCGAGATAGTTCCGCAGCATCGCCAGCCGCCCACGGTGGGCCATGCCGATGATGATCTCCTGCGTTCCCAGCTCGCCGAGACGATCGGTCATGAACTTCAGAAGTGGAACCGTCGCCTCGCCGCCCTCGATGCTGAACCGCTTTTTGCCGAGGAACCGCTTGGCGAGGAACGCCTCAAACTGCTCCACGGCTGTGAGCTGCTCCAGCAGCCGCACACGCTCGGCGTTGTCGAGTCCCTTCGGTTGCAAATCTCCCTCGAAGCGACGCCGGAACCAAGCCCGCTCGTCATCGCTCGGAATGTGCATGAACTCCACACCGATGGAGCCGCAGTACGACTTCTCCAGATGATCGATGACCGTCTTCAACGTCGCCGTCCCACCCGGCACCAAATCCGTATGGATCGTCTGGCTCAGATCAGATTGCGACAGCCCAAAGTATTCCAGCGAGAGCGCCTTCGGCCGCGGGCGCGCACGCCCGAAGGGATCGATCGTTGCGATCAGATGCCCGAGCGCTCGATACGCGCCGATCAAATCCTCTGCCGCGCTCTGCAACACGGACCCCTGCCCGCTTCCCCCGCTCAAACTCCCACTTGGCCGATCAATCGCCAGATCAAACCCTTGGAAGAACGCGGCCATGTCGCCGCTCACCGAGGCCGGATCCCGCTTGAACTGTGCGTACTGCGCATCCAGATACTCAGCCGACCACCCATTGACTGCAGGTGACACCGGACGCGACTGGGCAGAATGGGAGGAGGAGTTGGAGGGGGGTTGACCGCCACTCATTGGCAAGACCCTTGTCGATAGAGACTGGCGTTGTGCCAGATTGGCTATGTCGGAATGCTCCGGGCAGACGATCAGACCCGGGCCTCAATCCTATACCTGACCATCGTCCAAACGAAGGCGCAGCACCACCGCGAAACGGGCAGACGCGTTTTTAGGTTCACAAGAAAACCACGGGTTAGCCGATCACCCGCCGCCGCATGGAGACATAGTCCCACAGCACAAACCGGTCGAGGTCTTTCCCACCCGTAAAGAAGACGCGCCCGCGCGTTGTCTCCGCCATTCGGTGCGCGAAAGCTACATCTTCGCTGCTCTGGCTCCAGCTCGGCAGCAGGAAGATGTTAATGGTGATTCCCTCGCGAGCGCACATCGCCGCTTCGCGAAGTGTCGCCTCCTCCGTCCGCGGGTCGGGTGGATACAGCATGTACAACATTGGACCATCGAAGTGCGCAGTGGGCAGACCATCGGTGATCAGCGCGATTTGTCGATTTGGAGTGTCCTGCCCCGACAATACTCGCCGCGCCAGCGAGAGCGCGTGCTGAATGTTCGTGAAGTGCTGCGGCACGCGAAACTCGCTCATCGTCGGATCGCTCATGTCCGCCTTCAGCCGCACCACAGGGTTGTGGATGCTCACCGGCTTGGGCATCAGACTGACGATCTCGGCCGGCGACCGCAGCTTCGCCTGCGTGAACATCTCGATGAATGAGAGATGATCCCCCGGATATTCCTGCCGGATGAGTGCATCCAGCGCGAGCGCCATCCGCTTCACATTCACATACTGCCCGCCGTGCCGCATCGAGCCGGACATGTCCATCAGCACGCTGGTGGCGCACTTGGGCGTGTTCCGCGTCTGGTGGATCAGCAGGTCGCTGGACGATGGAAACACGAACTCTTCGCTCTCGCTACCGCGAGCCGTGCTTCCGGCACGCACGAACGCGTTCACGAAACTCCCGGACACATCCATGTTCGCCAGCGAATCTCCGAACTCATACTGCTTGGTCTTCGCCGTCTCCACCGCACCCTCGCCGATGATCGGCCCATCATGCCGGCCGGATCTCGCGGCCTGCAGCTCGCCAAACACCTCGGCCAGCAGCCGGCCCCGCACCAATGCATACGCCTTCGGCGAAAGGCGGAATCCCTCCCGCGTTCGCTCCAATCCCTGCCGCTCCGCCTCCTGCCGCACAAACTCTTCGATCCTTTGCTGCATCTCGTTGAGCTTCTGCATCTCGCCTTCGCGGTTCTCGTCCTCGGCGATGTCGTTCAGCTCATCCATGTCGATGATCGCAAGCTGCGAGGTCTTCATCGCCTCTCGAAGCTGCTCGAGCAGCTTGTCGATCGTCTCCAGTTCCTCCTTCACTGCCAAAGCTTCCGTGACTGTCATCTCCGTCTGCCCCGTGAAAGCGTACTTGCTTGCCATCTGCTCGAGCTGGTACTTCTCGCCCAGCCGCTGCATCAGCTTCAGAATCCCGCGAGCCACGGGCGATTGCTCGTTCTTCTGCGCATACCACAGCCGCTCCAGATCGCGCATCTGCTCCTGACGCATGGCCCGCTCAAACGCCTCGCGTTCCTCTTTCTTGATCACCACCGTTCCCGCCTGATCCAAATACGCCTTGCCCGCATCGCGCCGCGCTTCATCCGTCCGATACGTCGCCAGAATCCGCGCCTTGCGTTCCTCCAACATCGCGATCAGCGATCGCAGACTCGGCCCAAGCCCCGCGATCTGCGACGGATCAATCCGGATCGCGGCCGCAAGCTGCTCCTCGGTGAACCCCTCCAGATCGCCATATTCCATGGCGAAATCAAACGCCGCGCCGGCGACGTCCGGTGGGGGCGCCGTCGGGGACGGAAACTCCTTGGCATCAAATCCGAGATACGCGTGGACAACTCCTGCCCGCGCCGCGGAGCCGTCGTCTGCCGCACCCTTCTCCGGTCGCTCGCTCACGTCTGAAACTCCACCCGTCCATGCCGAACCGCTCGGCTCACCTTGTCGCTTGCCCACAGCCCCGCAAGCACGAACTCCACACAACTCGCCCGCACAGCCGGCTCGCTGGATGCGTTCACCTCAAACGCCTTGTCCCACACCGGCGGCACGCGCTTGAGCAGCGTTTCGTAGTGCCCGCTCGGCAGCATGTCCCCCACTTCGATCTTGGTTCCCTTCGCGAAGATCTCAGCGATCTCGCCGATCCCATGCTCCTGCACATATTCCTTGAACACGTTTCGGATCGCCTCCGCGAAGATCGCATCCAGCGCCTGCGCTTCGCTCAACTGATGGCTGGACATCAGATCCAGTTCCACTTTCCCAGACGCTGTCGCGTGGAAGTGCGCCAGATCGCTGATCCGTGGCACCGTCGGCTTCTCATTGAGCACGATCCCGCGCCGCCGCGCCGACGCCACCATCACCTTGTAGTTGGCGATCGAGAACCGCGCCGACACGCCCGAGGCGTGATCCACGTACTTGCTCTTCCGGGCCACGATCGCCATCTCCTCGACGATCTCTTTCATGAACCGCGGCACGATCACCGGATATTCACCACCCAGCGGAAGATCCTTCAGTGCCTCCTGCTCGGTGATCTCGATCGCGTGATCGCGCTCCCGCGGATAGTGCGTCTGGATCGTCGACCCGATGCGGTCCTTCAGCTGCGGAATCACCTTGCCCGAGCGGTTGTATGTCGTCGGGTTTGCCGAGAACATGACGACCAGATCCAGATCGAATCGCACCGGCAGGCCGCGGATCTGCACATCCCGTTCTTCCAGGATGTTGAACAGCCCGACCTGCACTGAGTCATCCAGGTCCGGCAGCTCGTTCATCGCGAAGATGCCCCGGTGCATGCGCGGGATCAAACCGAAGAACAGTGATTCCTCAGCGCCCAGCGACACACCGCGAGCCAGCTTCGCCGGATCAATCTCACCGATCACATCCGCGAACTTCGTCCCCGGTGCGAGCCGCTCCGCATATCGCTCGTCGCGCGGCCACCACGCGATCGGCGCGTTCTCACCGTGCTTGGCGAGAAACTCGCGCCCGATCTTGGTGATCGGTCGCTCCGGATCCTCATGCACCGGACACCCGCCACCCTCCGCCGGAATGTCCAGATACGGCAGCACCGGATCAAGAAACCGCACGAGCTGACGCATCAGCCGGCTTTTTCCCTGCCCCTTCTCCCCGAGAAAGAGCATGTCGTGCCCAGCAAGCACCGCGTTGACGATCTCCGGGATCACCGTGGCGTCGTAGCCGACAATGCCCGGAAACAATCCCTGCTGCGATCCGCTTTCGGCGGCACTCCGAAGCGCCGCCGTCAGATTCTCGCGCAGCTCCGCCTTCACGGACCGCGACCGCCACCCCGAACGCTTAAGTTCCCCAAGGGTCCGAGCCCGACTGGACGATGTGATAGAAGCCATGTACCCCCCGTTCGTGATTCAGCATCGTTTGGATGCACCCGAGGTCGATGCTACGAAGCCGGATCAGGCCTGGTTCATCTTGGTGGTACGCCCGCTTCAGGATGCCCCCGATCGCCCCAAATGCCGCTCATCGTCCACGACAAAACCAGCCAATCCAGAACTCATAAACTGACACCAAAAACGAAAAAGCCCTGCTTTCGCAGAGCTGTTTCCAAACGAGGCGGACGGGACTCGAACCCGCAACCACCGGATCGACAGGACGATGAGTGGGACGGATGGGTGCCTCCCACGTAGCTGGAATGGCGTTGTTTTGACCGCCATCGCGGGTCACCGGGACCAGTCGGTGGCGTGTTAGGGGTGGTTCCAGGGCCAGTCGGGACGCATATTGGGACGCATGTTCAACCATCGGCCCGGCAATCGGGCGGTCGCACCAGCAAGGCATCGGATCCTCAGTCCGCTGCGTCTGCCGTGTCGCCTCGGGGCCGGAGTGCCTGCAAATGCTTGGGATTCCGAGCTCTTGCAGGCCGTTAAATCCGAGGATTGGGAGCGTCTCGGCGGTTTGCTCGGCGTTCACGATCAGGATCTTGGAAGGTGGTGTTTGCATGGGCTCAACTTTCTCCCGAGATGCGACGGGCCCTTCGAGTTCCGGCTGACCACCGGCTGCTTTCAGCTGTGCCCACGCGACGGTGCGATCCCCGTTTTCGGTTGCCTCGGCGTCGCGGCCCCGCTGCCGAGATTACATGCCGGTGCAGAGACGGACGATTTCGAGTGGGGCCTCGGGATAATCGCCGGGAGCCAGAATCGAGACATGGTCGCCCGCAAGCAGCACCGCATCGGCGCTGGGAAGCAGACTATTCCCGCCGCGCTCGACGGCGACGATGAGGCACCCACGCGGTAGCCCGGCCTCGGCGATCCTCTTACCCGCCATCGTCGAACCGGACTGGATTCCGATGTAAACGGTACGGGGCTCGGGGCTTGATGGCCCATGCCCGCTGCGTTCCAGGTCCGCCTCAAGAAGGGCATCGTAGATCGGGGCTCCCCGCAGCCCCTCGGCCGTGAGATATGCCACGAGCGAGGCGACGCAGATCGGGAACAGCAGCTGATACCCGTCGGTCATCTCGCTGATGAGCACAATTCCCGTCAGTGGTGCCCGAACCGATCCCACGAACATCGCCGCCATGCCCAGCACCGCGAGCACCTGGCCCTGAGCAGCCATGGAAGGCGACACCATCGCTGCCGTTTTACCGAACGCGGCGCCTAGCAACGCTCCCAGTAGCAGCATCGGGGCGAAAATCCCCCCGGGAGCACCGGAGGCGTAGCTGACGACCGTGAGCGCCAACTTCACCACGATCAAGACGAGAAGCGAGCCGAAGGCGACGCTCATCGTTCCACCGAGAACGTGTTCCGCAACGCCCTGACCACCTCCTATGGCGTCGGGCAGCCACCAGCCGGCGACACCAACCAACACGCCCGCGATGCCCGGCAGCAGCCAACGTGGGACACGCCGCTGCGAGAGTGCCGCGGCCTGCCCCGCGAGCAGCGCGCGATTGAACGCGACACCTCCGACACCGCCGATGGCACCGATGACTGCGGCAAGGGGCAGTGCCCAGAGGGGCATCGAGATCAGGCCGTGGACCTCGAATGAGGGCGTGTCGCCGGCGAGCCATTGGGCGACCACCGTCGCGCAGACGGCGGCGACGAGCGCCCCCGCAGCCGTCCTGGATGAGAGTTCGCGATGGAGTTCCTCAATTACAAAGACGAGTCCAGCCAATGGCGCGTTGAACGCAGCGGCCAGGCCGGCCCCGGCGCCGGCCGACAGCAGCTGCGGAATATCTGAGGCCGGGGCACGAAGCGGCCCCGCCAGTGCAAGGGCGACGGCCGAGCCCATCTGCACGGTGGGTCCCTCGCGACCGAGCGAGAGGCCAGCTCCAATGCCCAGAACACCGCCCAGGAACTTGACGGGCAACAACCGACTCCATGAGAGCTTTCGCACATGCAGAAGCACGCCCTTGAGGTGCGGAATGCCGCTTCCGCCGGCCTCGGGAGCGAAGCGTTGCGTGCTCCACCCGACCAGGCTGCCCACAACTAGTCCGATTGCGGGTAGCACCGCCCATCCCCACGCCGCGTGGGCATGGAGCACATCGAGCAGGTCGGTACGGCCATTTTCGGCGAAGGCCAGGGCGCGACGGAATGCGACGGCCAGGAGTCCTGCGCAGAGCCCAATGAGCGCCGCCCGTCCGAAGTGCAGGCGACGGGGGGACCGCCGAGCTTTGCCGGCAGCCCCCTGTGCCGGGGGCCGAGTCGTAGCGCGGGCGGTGGTTTCAGATTCATCCATTGATGAGAGCGTACTCAATCACGTTGCGAATGCCCCTCTGCGCGATCAAAGCGAATCAGACGGAAAGCTCCTCGTCCCCCAGCGTTTGGACCGAAAGTCCATCATAACCGACAGCAGAACGACCTGGTTCGCCTCGTAACCGGAATGTTCTTGCGGTGAGATTGGGGAAGTCTCCGCGTAGAGACGTCACCGCGACTTCGCCATGATCATGGGAGTAAAAGGAGGGGCACTCCCTCCCCACCACCCCCGCCGGAGTGTTTCCGGAACCCGGGGGTGATGGGCTTCCTTTGTCCTCTTTCAATGAACGAGAACCGCTTGTCACACCACAATCATCGCACAAAGGCCCATGATTCTCACCCTGTCGTTGCCGACGCAAGGCGATGCGCGAGCACGGCCGATGCCTCAGTCTGCCAGCCAACCCCTGATCAAATCCGTCACCGGGCCTACGAGATCTCTCAGGCTCGCAATGGCGGGCCGGGCAATCCGCAAGCGGACTGGAATCAGGCCGAGCGGGAGTTGGCCAGTAGCGGGCTGGCGGGCGTGACGCGAACCGTCGATGAGTGAGGCCACTACATCGAGATGAGTGGCCGCGTGCGCAACGAACTGATTGAAGGCCGATCATCGCGCGCCTACGGGGCGTGTTTCTTTCATGGCCGGAGGAGCGCTCGATGCAGATCGGGATGATCGGTTTGGGCCGTATGGGCACCAACATGGTTCGGCGCTTAATGAAAGCCGGCCTTGAATGTGTCGTCTATGACCTTCGGCCAGAGCCGGGGCTCGCCCTCGCCAAGGCCGGCGCCCTCGCGGCGCAGTCGCCCGAGGATTTCGTCAAACAACTCACGAAGCCCCGGGCGGCGTGGATGATGGTTCCGGCGGCCGTGGTGGATGCCACGCTGGAGACGTTTGTTCCTCTTCTCGAAAAGGACGATGTCCTTGTGGATGGTGGCAACTCGTACTACCACGACGATATCCGCCGGGCCAAGGGTCTTGAGGCACAAGGCATCCATTACCTGGATGTCGGCACGAGCGGCGGCGTCTGGGGGCTGGAGCGCGGGTACTGCCTCATGATTGGCGGTGCGGAGGCCGCCGTGCGCCGTCTCGACCCCATCTTTGCGGCACTCGCGCCGGGGGCGGGCACGATATCGCGAACGCCGGGACGGGCCAAGGCCGGGGGAACCGCAGAACTGGGCTACCTGCACTGTGGACCCAGCGGCGCGGGCCACTTTGTGAAGATGGTCCACAACGGCATCGAATACGGACTGATGGCCTCGTATGCCGAAGGGCTGAACATCCTCCGAAACGCCAACGTCGGCAAGGTGGGGAGGCCGGCGGATGCCGAGACCACACCGCTGCGCCACCCGGAGCACTACAAGTACGACCTGAACCTCGCCGACATCACCGAGCTCTGGCGCCGCGGTACGGTGATCGCGTCCTGGTTGCTCGACCTGAGCGCAACCGCATTGCTGGAGAGCCCGGACTTGGCGAAGTACTCGGGGCGCGTTTCTGACTCGGGCGAGGGTCGCTGGACGATCGCGGCGGCCATCGACGAATCGATCCCGGCCCCAGTCCTTAGCGCCGCACTGTACGAGCGCTTCAGTTCTCGTGCCGACGCCGATTTCGCGGACAAGATGCTCTCCGCTTTACGCTTCGAGTTCGGCGGACACGAGGAGCGCCCCGCGGCGTTGGGCGGAGGTCAGGGATGACGGTCTCCCGATCCGATGCGCTGGTGCTCTTCGGTGTGACGGGCGACCTCGCCCACAAGATGATCTTTCCGGCGCTCTACGCGATGGCCAAACGGGGCGACGTGACCTTTCCGATCATCGGCGTGGCGCTCCCGCCATGGACGCCGGCGCATCTGCACAATCGCGTAAAGGACAGCATCAGGCGAGCGGGCGGGATCGACAGTCCGCGGGCCCTCCGCGGCCTCCTGTCCAGACTCAGCTATGTCAGCGGCGACTACAAAGATCCGGAAACGTTCGCTGCTATCAAGCGGTCGCTGTGCAAGTCCCGCCGCCCGGCACACTATCTCGCTATCCCTCCATCGCTGTTCACGACCGTTATCCAGGGCATCGGCGCCGCCGGGCTGGCCGAGCACGCGAGGGTCATCGTCGAAAAGCCCTTCGGCCGCGATCTGGCTTCCGCGCGGAAGCTCAATCGCGTCGCCCGGTCGGT
>JBKJOD010000039.1:0-7651 GCA_046593245.1 Phycisphaerales bacterium | reverse complement strand
GCACAGACCAGTTCCGCCTCCTCCCCCGCCTCCAGCAGCTCGATGTTCCGCTCCAGCATGTCCGCCGCCTTGCGGTCTTTCTCCACGAACACCACCCGCGAGGCCCCCAAGCTCAGTGCCTCCAGCCCGATGGCCCCGGTCCCCGCGAAGCAATCCAGAACCGTCGCCCCCTCGCAGTTGCCTCGGAGCATCGAGAAGAGCGATTCCTTCACCCGATCCGGGATCGGCCGGGTCGTTCCCGAATCCCGCGGCGTGAACAACTTGCGTGACCGATACTTCCCCGAGATGATGCGCATGTTGTGAGCAAAGCGCATCCGACCCCCCGGGTCAAGTTTCCTGAAGTGGCATGGGCTTTCCGGCCCATGTCTGGGGCACCCCGCCCCAGATGCCTTTTTCCTCTCTTCCCCAACTCCCCACCCCCTCCCAACGTACCTCCCCCATGCCCCCGCCACCCCCGAATCCTCGCGAGTTCTTCCTTCTTCCGTCCCACGGCGGGCCGCGAGGCGTGCCCGCCGCATGGCACAAAGAGTGGTCCGCCGCCCGCTACGGAAAACTTGCGCCCCCTCCCGCCCCGACCCCCGCAGGCCCGCCGCTGTTCCTCTTTGAAACCCACTACGACCCCATCTTTGATCATCCGCTCTGGAGTGATCTTCCAAACGCCGTCCCCGGCATTCGCATCGAGGTCCGCTGCACCTACGACCACGACGGCAACTTCTCCTGGACCCCCGCCCGCGTTCCTTCTGACACCGTCTACAGCTTCCTCACCGTGCTCGCGCGATACATGGAGGGCTTCCGCCCTTATCTTCGCTCGCGACCGTTCAAGTGGTTCGGCATTCCCGCTGGCTTCGGCGGCTACATCAACGAGAAGGAAATCCAGACCTATCCAAACTTCCAACCCCTGCTGAACAACCCAGCCGACCGCTTCAAGAGCGGCCGTCGCGGCCCATTTTTCGCCGAGGGTCTCCGCCGCAACCGCGCCTTCGCGCTCGAGTTCCTCTCCTCGCTCGCCGACAATCTCCAGCAGAAGAAACTTCCCGACCCGCTCGCCTTCATCCTCACCAGCGAGAACGGCCTGGGTGATGAATACAGCGGCCACATCGGCTCCCCCGACAAGGGCTGGGTGGACGAAGCCCTCGCCGACCCGCGTGCCTTCGACCCGGAACAGACCATCGACGGTCGTCGCACCTTTGCGCAGTTCATGGAGGAATCGCGCACGCTCGAAGGTGGGGGCGTTCCCCCCTACCGCGACAAGGTCTCGCTCGGCATCCCGGAGGGCCGCGCCCCGATCAACGACGAGAACTCCGAGCGCTATCGCGCCGCCATTCGTCTCGCGTGGGACTGGTCGCGGGAGCAGGCCTTCTCCTCCATCGCGCGGCGGGTCTTCCAGCGCGACCCGGCGCACCCGGAGCGCACCGTCAAAATCGGCGAGTATCAGGCCGCCTGCGACAGCCCCTGGTCCCCCGTGCGGGTCCGCCCGCGCACGCGGCTGCACCAGATGAACGGGCTCTTCCATACCGACCTGCAATGCCCAGACTGGTACGGCGGCATCCTTGGAGAACGCCCGCAGGATGTGTTCAAACACGATGATCCGGGCTGGGAAACCGCGGAAAACTGGCAGCGCGTATATCCGAACAACGAGACGATCGAGGAACGCCGCACCCGCCGCGTCGCGCTGGATATTCAGAAATCCATTGCCACAGCACACGCCCTGAGCGCACCACACCGCCCGCTCGCACCATTCATATGCGCAGACTACGGGCTGACCGAAGACGACGCCGTGGAATACCTGCGCCACTGCCGCACGCTTGGCATGTGGGCGGCGATCGTCTTCATGCCCAAGAAAACCGATCGACAGAGCCACGACTTCTGGCATCGCGTGATCCCGCGCGTCTGCGCGTAGTGGCATCGGCTTACGAGCACATGTGCTTGGTGGCACGGCTCTCCGAGCCGTGTTCGGTCTGATTCGGCCCGAATGACTTGACGGCATCCGGCCGATTACTCGGCTCGGCTCTGAAACTCACACCCCATCCATCTCCGCTCCAATTTTCCACGCCGCCACGCCCGGCGTCTTCCGCCCGGTAATCACCCGCCACAGTGCTGGCTCGCCCTCCTCGCGGAACCAGGTCCGGAACTGCCCGCGCACATCCTCCGCGTACATCTCCAGTGCTGGTCGCCCCACGAACACACCGCGCTGGATCAGCAGCACATCATCGGAGCAGAACTCGTGCTCCGCCGCCACGCCCGCGATCGCGTCGACGGCGCGCCCGAACAGCGCCGGATCCTCACTCAACAGCACGTGCGCCTCGCGCCAGATAATCGATCGCCGCTTGACCGCCGCACGGGTCACGCCAGGCGTCCGCATTCGCAGCGCATCCACCACACCGCCCGCGCCATCAATCGTCCGCGCAATCTTTCCCACGCCCAGGCCGCGTTCCAGCTCGCGACAAAGCCCCTCCAGATCGTGGACACGGTCCCCATCGACCGTGCACACGTGCGAATCATCCAGCTGCGCGAGCAGGCCGCCCAGATCAATCACAAACTTTTCTCTGCGGCTCACATCCTCGCTTGTCGCGTACAGATGGTGCTCTTCCAGCGCCTGGCCGATCTGGAGCTGCCAAGGCACAGTCCGAAGTGGTGCAACCAGGTTGTGATGAACCACGCCGCGCACGGCTCGACCTTCCTGCCCGGACATGCTCAACGTCACAACGCCCGCAGCCATTGCCGCGCCGTCGCGCTCCGCTGAGTGCCCCCACTGGCACTCTGTCCCCCCATCACCCATTCGAGTCATGAATTACCATGCCCCAGGTTTGCAATATGGCAACTCTGGAAACTTATTGGTCCGCAAATACATCCGAAAGACGCGGGATTTTCCCGCGCCACGCACATCATCGCCCTCCACCCGATTGGGGGACGACCGCGCATCACATCAGATCATCGCACCGATCCAATGAACTTACTGGTTGACGCCCCGCCGCTTTGTGCCTGAGAACGCGTCGTACTCCACCCGCAACGGTCCAACCAACCCGAACACCTGATCCGGCGTGCGCACCCGCGCGAACATCTGCCCCCTCGCGCCCTCCTGCAAGGCCGCGCCGACAGGCCGCACTTCCACCGCGCCGCGCGTTACACCAAGTCCGACGCTCGTCGCTCCGCGCGATTCCGTGCAGCGTTCGATCGTCGCGCGCCCCAGCCGCGTCACCCGCAGCTCCGCCAGCCCATCAACCACCAGCACCACCTGCCCATCCAGTCCCGCACGCACCTCGATCTTCCCCTCCGCCGTCTGCCCGACCGTCGGGGTCGTCCACGGGCCATTGCCGATGCGCCACTGCACACCCGCGGCATCGCCCGTGATGCTCTCCACCCGCACGCTCGCCCCACTCGTCGAGAGCGCACTGGGCACCTGCATCATCACCACGCCATCCACCAGCGCACTCGCCGGAACTGGCACGACCGCACCCACAGGCGCGGCCGGCACCGGCGCACGCTCAATCATCTTCTGGGCAATCTTCGGCTCCACGCGCTGGGGGACCGGCACCGCTGCCACTGACGCGGCGGGCTCAACCACCGGCGCGGCCTCGACAACCGGCACCACACGTTCAGCCACCGGCGCGGCCACTGCCGCCACAGGAGCCGGTGCCGGTGTCGGTGCCGTCACGTTCTCGACCATTTTCGATTCAACAACCGGCTCGGGCTCCGGCGCTGGCATCGTGCCGTTGAGCACGTCCGGCCGCGCCCCGCTGTCGCCCACCGGCTTGAGCACCGGCTTGTTGTATGGCGCGGTGTCCGGCAGCTTGATCTGCGGCTTGTTCGCGTTCTGCTCCAGTGAGGCCACCGTCACCGGCTTGTCCGCCGCCGTCGGCACTCCGGCGATCGCGCCGGCATTGCCAGTGGGCACCTTCGTCGCCACTCCGCCCATCGGCGACGGGTCGCCCGGCATCACCTGCCCGGGGCGCCGGTCCTTCGCCATGGCGTCCAGATCGACCATCGACTTCCGCACCGCGCGAACTCGCTTGGGCGATGTCATCGGCATCGGCGATACCACCGGCTGGTTCTGGGGCTCGTCCTTGTTCGCGGTCTGCGCAAGAGCCGAATCCGCCGCGATCATCGTCGCCGCCGCGCCCACACAGGCCATCACAGTGATCTTGTTCATCTTCGTTCGCGTCTTCATCGTGGTGCTCATTCGTTCTTCCGCTTCTCACGCCCGGGATGAGCGCGTCTTCGAGCGAATCCCGTGGATACGGCTCAATCCAAACAACCCTGATCACTTCGGCTCATCCGCCCCGGCCGTCTTGTCCTTCACCGGCTTTCCGCTCATCCACTCGTTGCCCGCATCGCCCCTGGCCGCATCCTTCTTCGGATCCGCTGGCTTCACCACCGGCTTGCTCGTGTTCACTTTCCCGCCGCTCTTCCCTTTCGGCTGCCCCGGCGTGAACACCTTCTCGTCCGGCGTGATCACCGACGGCTTTCCGCTGGGGTCCTGCAACTCGATCGCCGGCGGCTGCGTTCCCACCGGAATCTGCGGCAAGGGCTCCGCTCGGCCCTTCCCCTGCAGCGCGGGCGGCACATTGCTCGCCGCCATCCCCGCCGCCATCGGATTCAGTCCCGACGCATTCGTTGTTCCCGCTGGCGCAATCGCCGTCGCAGCAGACGGCGGTACCGTCGCCACGACCGCCACCGGCCGCCGCGTGTCACCCTTCCCGATCTCACTCAGAGACACACCCGAAACCGCCGTCGCTTCCGGAGGCATCGGCTCATTTCGCCCCGCCGTCATTCCTTTGGGTGCACTCGTCACCACCGGCGCTGCCGCCATGACTGGCTTCGCTTCGGGACTCGCCGCGACAATCACCGGCTGCGCCACCACCGGCTCCGGATTTTCTACCGCCGCCATCACCTCCCACATCTTCGGCGCGGCCACCCGCTGCACGCCCTCCTGCGACATCGCATCACGCACCCCGCCCGCGATCGAGACCAGCTGCGCCCCCGTCATCCCCTGATTCGCCCGCCCCGCCGCCGGCACGATCTCGCGCCGCACCAGCCGCGCCATCGCGTCTTCTTGCGTCGCCGCCGACTTTCCCTCCAGAATCCGCGTCGCCATGGACGCGATCTCCCCCATCGTCACCGCCTGCCGCGCTGGCGAGCCGAAACTGCCATCCACATACCCAAGCTTTTTGGCCATCGCCACCCGCTGCTCATACGTCCCGCCGCTCACGCCCGTCCCCAGCAGCAGCATGGAGTGGATCGCATCGTCCTGCGATGCCAAGGGCTTGGCTTCCAGCGCATCGAAGAACGCCAGTCCGCCCGTGTCGCTCGCGGGCGATTGCTCCACCGCCGTCTCTTTCACCAGCGGCCGGTTTCCCACCATCGCCATCTCATGTGGCGAAGTGGACGACTCGCATCCGGTCAACACCGCCGGCAGCATCGCCGCCCCGACCATCGCCGCCAGCATGCCGTTTGTCACGCTCTTCATCGCCGCACCATCCTGGGATGTGGTCGGGCCAGCCCGAACCAATGACCCCGCCGCCAGCCGCTCCGCGGCCGCACCAACGGGAGACCACACGATACACGCACAGCCCCACCCAAGATCGTCCGACCTCTCTTCCAACACACGCATCTGCCGCCAAACCGGCTGAATCGCCGATTCAACGCCAAACCGTCTCACCGGTATCGTCCCCCAGCCCCACCCCGCATGAAGAAGGACTCCCCCCAATGAGCGGTACACACCCCCACCGTGGCATGGGCTTTCCAGCCCATGTTCTTCTCCGTGGCATGGGCGTTCCAACCCATGTTCGGGCCGCCCCGGCCCGAATGCCTTCGCTCCCCCCCTCCCCCGCCCCGGCGGGGGAGGTGCCAAGCGCAGCGAAGGTGGAGGGGGTCCGCCCATTCCGCCGTGCCATGAGCATCATCCCCATATTCCTCTTCCTCCCCTCCCTCCTCCTCCCCAGTTGCGACTCCCAACCCGCCACCCTCGCCACCATCCAAACCACCGCCGCCACCAGCCGCAGCGCCGCCGCCACCGCGCTCCGCAACGCCTTCTACGCCAAGACCATTACCGCCAACGGCGCCATCGACCTCGCCCACGACCGCTTCGACACCGCCAAGGGCGGCCCACCCCCCACCGCCGCCGACATCAACTTCGCCGGCGCGGTCCTGGACTTCATCGCCCAATGCGAACCGGACATCGACAAGAAGGTCATCAACGAGTTCTTCTGGCTCCGCATCGGCACCCTCGCCGCCAACGCCGCCGCCGCGGCCGAAGCCGCTGGCGACACCCCCCTCGCCCGCTCCGTCGTCCTCGCCGGCCCGAAACGCTGGCAAACCGACCTCTACTGGCGGCAATGCCCCAGCCACGACGCCCTCGCCAGCATCATCCTCTTCAAATCCGATGAAGGCGCGCAAGCGATCCAACGTTTACAAGACCGCCCCGACCTGGCCGACGAGGTGCAACAGGCGAAGACGATGATCGAGCAGGAGATGCGAAAGGGGAAGGGCAAGAAGTAGCCGCAAGGGGTTCACACCCATGTGCCACCGATTCCCGCTGCTCTGAGCGGGTATCGGTGAGGTCACGCATAAGCCGTCCATCTCTCCCTCACCCCAAACATCCTCACTTCGACAGCCGTGCCACCGATTCCCGCTGCTTTGAGCGGGTATCGGTGCGAAAGCTCAGCCACTGTCCATCAATCACTCTTCCCTCGGATCAATCCGTACCGCCCCATCCACCCACTCCCGCGGCGGATTCCACGCAGCTCCCTCATGCCCGTTATCAATCGGCATCTCCCCTTCCTTCCGCCCCGCATACCACCGCGCCGACGACCACTTCCAATCTTCCGCGCGCTCCACCAACCCCTTCCGCACCGGATTGTCGTGTATGTAGCAAATCTCTTTCCAGAGTTTCTCTTCACTGCGCACATTCCGATCAAACCCGCCGCCCGGCTTCCAGAAGTGTTCTGTTCCATCCGCCGCTCTGATGCTTTGCAGGATCGGCGCCCTGAGTTCACGCCATCTCTTGAGCACCACCAGAGAAAGCGGTTGCTTCAACGTCCAAAGAATCGACCGCACCGTGCTGTTGCTGGCCAGCAGCGCATAGCCGTCTTCATACCCAAGCACCACCCGCGGCACGATGATCATGTGAACATGGTCCGGCATGACCACCCACGCGATCAGCCGAAACCGGTGCTTCTCTCGACATGCTCGTAGCCCATCCGCAAAGGCATCGCGAATCGCCGGATGACCCAACAGCGGCAACTGGTTGTAGCACGAGAACGTCAGGTATCGCCACGAACACAGTCGCTCGCGTCGTTGCATACGCCGTCGATGCGCCGGTTCAGAATGCTCACCTGCTTCGTCCACCCCAACATCCTCCCGCACTTCTATCCCAAGTGCAAGAGCCAATCCCCGTGCCACCGATTCCCGCCGCTTTGGGCGCGTATCGGTGCCCGTCGTGCAACACTCCCCCGTCCAATATCCCGCACCGATAGCCGTCCAAAGCGACGGCAATCGGTGGCACTCTTGGCTTGCAGGATCTGAGAAGGATCAACTCACGGCACAATCTTCACCACGCTCGACCGCCCCATCAGCATCTCGTACACCACCTCAACATCCCCCGCGTTCATCCGCACGCACCCCATTGACATCTCCTTGCCGATGGAGTCCG
>JBKJOD010000035.1:0-7741 GCA_046593245.1 Phycisphaerales bacterium | reverse complement strand
GCAATGTTCCGCCGCGTCGGCCCGGCGTATGCGTATTCGCCGCCGAACTGAGGCTTGAAGAACATGTACAGGGCCATCACGATGATCAGCCCGCCGAAGAGACCCTTGGTGAGGAGCTCGTTGATCTTGCCGAGCTGCATGAGCGCGATCGCCCCGCCGATGGAGCCGAGCAGAGCGCACGCGCCGCCGAGCAGCGCGACGAAGTGATCCAGCTTGCCCCGGGCCAAGAACGAAACCGTCGCCGTGCTGGAACCGCTGGTGCCGACGAACTTGTTGGTTCCCGCGACGTTGGGGATCGGGATCCCCAGCGCGGCCAGCGCGGGCATGGTAAAAATCCCGCCGCCCCCGGCCATGGCATCAATCAGCCCCGCGATGAACGCGACGGCGGAGCAGGCGGCGATTTGCGGGGTGGAGAAGTCGGGCACGGAGAATGGTGCTGGGGACTTGGGGCTCGGAATCGGGGTGAGACAATACGAGACGGGCTATGCCTTCGCCTCCGGGCGCGGATCGATGTGCGGCGTGCCGGTGGCGAGCGTGCTCTTCGCGCCCGCATCTTTCACGCGCTCCGCGAGCACCTGATACTTCGCCTTGACGCGCTCGAGCTCCTCGGGAGAGAGCTCTTCGAGATTCACCATCCGATTGTGCGCACCCTCGATGGCGCGGATCAGCTCATCGAGCTTCACCTGCACCACATCATTGTGATGGTTCTGCGTGTGTTGCACGAGAAACACCATGAGCAATGTGAAGACCGTGGGAATATTGACAAGCAACAACTCCTGCCAGGAGAGTCTGCGATCCAGTAGCGGGCTGAGGCCAATCCAGGACACGCAGAACAGAATCGCGAGCACAAAGGTGCTTGGCTTACCCATTTTACGCGAGGCCCAGCGGGCGAAGTGTGAGAACATCATGGCTCCTGACATGAGCATACCACCGAATGAACCCCGGCCTTGACACGCTCTGGCGATTCGCTACCGTGAGGCCTGCCCAAGGTGGTCCAGCGGCGTCAAACCCACTGGATCTGAAAAGGGAAGTGCGGTGAGAAGGATGTCAGCTTCACAGTTGGGGTCCTTCGATTCCGCCGCGGACGCGCCGCCGTAAGGGCTTTTCCGCGGGTTCATTATGTGCCACTGTCGGGCTCGTCACTGACGATCCGGATGGGAAGGCCGAACCCGCAATGGCCCGAAGCCGGAAGACCTGCCCTGGGCGTGTGTCGTGGTCGCCCTCGCGAGTTTGGGGCACCGGCGCTGGCGGGTTCCTTCCCTCTTTCGTGTGCGTGCGCACGGGCAGAGCGGCCGGAGTCTTTGCCACCCCGGTGCAACTTCATTCTCATTTCGCGCGGGCAACCCCTGCTCGGCTCCGTTTCTGCGTGCCTTTCGCACGCGCGGCGGCCGGGCCTGCGCTTCCCTGTATGCCCGGCGCGAATCCGGGTGGAGGTTTGAGATGATGGATGGCAATGGTCGGTTGATGATGAGCGTGCGTGATGCGGCCCTGCTGGCGTGTGTGGCGGCGTTTGTTGCGGGTGTGGCGGCTGCACGCGAGGCGCCAGCCGCGCCGCCGACGTATGTCGGTGCAGGGTCGTATTTGCTCCCGAGCAGGTCCAGCGCGTTCAACGATGCGGCGGATGGACGACTCGTGTGCATCACGGAAACCGGTGCCATCGTGCGGCAAAGCACCGTGAACGGTGCCATCTATTCGCCGCTCGGGTCGCTCCCGGCAGGCGCGGTGCCGAGTTTCGGTGCGGGGTTTCTGAAGATCAGCCCGGACGGCTCGCGCCTGGCCATCGGCGACAACGGAAATGCCAATCAGGTCCACTTCGTTCCCGTCGCGTCATTGAACACCGCCGGCGCGACCGCACCCCAGACAATCAACGTTGCCAACTTCGACGGCGCGTGGGCGGACAATGGCACCTTCTACGTCAACGGCAGTCCGAACTTCGGCACGCCGCCGAGCTTGTACCGCGTGAACCTCACGACCAGCGCAGTAGCGGCGGTTGTCTCCAATATCGGCGACGGCTCGGGCGGGGTGGCGGTGCGCTCCGGGCGCGTGTACACGGCGATTGGCTACGACGTGGGTGGGGTGCTGGACGGCCTAGTTCGCAGCTTTGACATCACAACGCTGAACGCGGCGGGCTCGTCCGTTGCGTTCTCCACCGGCACGTTGGCCGCGCAGGCGAGTACCGGCAACTCGCTGGACTTCGACGCCGCAGGCAACCTCATTGAGGCCGGTTTCGGGGGCGTGACGCTGATCGATCTCGCCACCGCGCAGCGATACGACCTTCCCGGACTTTCCAGCACCGGCTTCTACTCCGCGGTGTACAACGACTTCACGCACGAGATCCTCGTGCGCGACTTCGGATCGCAGACGGTGCTGCGCTATGCGGTTCCCGCGCCCACGAGTGCGGCACTGCTCGGCCTGACGGGCATCCTCGCGACGCGGAGAAGGCGTCATGCGTAAACGCGTCTCACTGCTGAACTCGGCTCCTCCCCCACTCCTCATCGCCCTCGCGCTGGGCGCGCCCGCGTTGGCACAAACTCCCTTCGCGTCGCGCGTGCTCAACTACTCCCCCGCACCGGGTCAGTTCGTGCAGAATCCGCTGTTCAACGACCCGACGCGTGCCCTCGGCGCGCCTGGAACCGCCGGCGGCCTGAGCGCGGCGGACAACTCCAAGTGCGTCACGCTCGGCGGCTTTGGCGGCACGATCACGCTTGGGTTTGATCATTCGATCTTCGCGAATCCGCACAACCCGCTGCGGCTGGACTTCATTGTGTACGGCAACGGCTTCTACATCAGCGGCGATCCGCTGCGCCGCCACGCGGAGTGCGGCATGATTGAGGTCTCGCGTGACGACAACCAGAATGGGCTTGCCGACGATCCGTGGTATCTGATTCCTGGCTCGCATCTGAGCCCACCTTTGGCGACAACCACCGTGATGTGGAACGCCGCAACGCTGAATCCGGCGTGGATTCCCCCCGGACGAAGCGGAATATGGATGACCAGCGGCTATCAACTTCCCGGCGCGTTTGGTCCGAGCCCGATCATCGTGAACACACTCGGCACCGGCGAGGACAACCTGTGGGGATACGCCGATCTCGCGCCGACCCTGCTGCTGGGAGACTCGACGGCAACCAACGTGGTCGATGATCCGGGCGCGGACCCGGCGAGGTTCTACACCATTCCGGATGATCCGCTGATCGTGGGCGTCTCCCCCGGCTCCGGCGGCGGATCGGCAATCGCGATCCGATGGGCGATCGACCCGACCATCGGAACGCCCGCGAACCTGGACCGCATCGACTTCGTCCGCATCACCACCGGCATCAACGCGGTCCACCCGATTCTCGGCGAGATCAGCACGGAGATCAGCGCGGTTGCCGATGTGCGTCCGATCTATACGCCGGACTGGAATCTGGATGGTGCGGTCACGGTGCAGGACATCTTCGATTTTCTCAACTCATGGTTCGCGGGCATTGGTGAGAATGGCGGGGCGGACTACAACGCGTCCGGCGCGACGACTGTGCAGGACATCTTTGATTTTCTGAGCGCGTGGTTCGGAGCATGAACTCATGTGGCATGTTGGATGTGAGATGTGCGATATGAAGGGGAGTCGGCGACCCGCGCGCCGCTGCTGTCTCTCACATCCCACATCCCACATTCCACGTTGTCCACCCGCTTTCACTCTCATCGAGCTGCTCGTGGTCATCGCGGTGCTCGCGATTCTGGTCGGCCTGCTGCTTCCCGCGCTGGCGGGCGCGAAGGAGGTCGCACGCGGGAGCGTGTGCGCCTCGAACATCCGCCAACTCCTGATCGCGGCGGACTCATACGCCACGGATCGCGCGGATCGGCTGCCGCCGGGATCGCCCGATGCGCTGGCCAATCTCGTGCGCTGGCATGGATCGCGCTCTTGGATCAACGCGGCGTTCACGCCCGATGGGGGCACGCTCTCGGACTATCTCGGTTCCGGTGATACGGCGGGCGCATCGCGCGCGGTGCGAGCGTGTCCCGGGTTTGCCAATACGACTGCCGCACTCGCCGCTTCTCAACTCAGCGCAGGATTTGAGCGATCCGCCGGCGGCTACGGCTACAACAACGTCTTCTGCGGCACGGATCGCTCGCTCAGCGGCATCGACCCTGCGTCATCGCGCGAGGTTTGGTCCGTACGCACGGACACCCTCGGATCACCTCGAGCGCGGTTCGGATCCCCCACTGCAACACTGGTGTTTGCCGACGGCGCGATCGCGGATGGCAATGGTGTGCCGGGGTCGGGCGGGCTGGCGGAATACTCGTTCGCGGAGCCGCGCTTCTGGCCAGAGTTTCCCACAGCCCGCGCGGATCCGAGTATCCACTTTCGACACGGCGGCAAGACGCGCGGCGCGGCCAGCATCGCGTGGCTGGATGGGCATGTTTCCACGGGACGGATGACGTTTTCGTGGTCGAGTGGTGTGTATGCAGCGGACGCGGGGGCGATGGGGATTGGGTGGATGGGGAAGAGTGATGACAACTCGCTGTTTGATTACCGGTGAGCAAAGGCGTTCGGGCCGCAGCGGCCCGAACACGGGCCGGTAGGCCCATGCCACGAAAACGGGCCGCTCTTGCGAGCGGCCCGTGGGGGTTCGTTGCGTGATTGTCCGGCGGCTTACGCCGCTCTGCTCTGATTAGACCGGAGCACCGTTCATCGGAACTTCGACCTGCGGAACGCCAAGAGCATCATGGCGGCCGGCGCCCAGGGCTTCGGCGGCGCGGGATGCTTCTTCCATCATCAGGGCTTGATCGTCGATGTCGCTCTCGGGCGGCTCGGCCAACGCGACGACGCGGATGGCCTGATAGGGCTTGAAGCCGGTGCCAGCGGGGATGAGGTGGCCGAGCAGGACGTTCTCCTTCAAGCCGATCAGGTCGTCGGTCGCGCCGCGGAGGGAGGCCTCCGTGAGCACCTTCGTGGATTCCTGGAACGACGCACCGGAGAGGAACGACTCGCTGGAGAGCGCGGCCTTGGTGATACCCAGGAGCAGCGTTCGACCAGTGGCCGGCTTGGCGCGCTTCGCCTTGGCCGGTTCCTTGCCGACGGCTTCCGCCTTGGCGTTCGCCTCGCGGAGCTCGTTCTTGTGGACCAGCGCATCGACGGGAAGATCGGTGCCGCCGGAATCGGTGATGCGGACGTGCTCGCCCGTATCGATGTTCTTCTGACGGAACTCGTACTTGTCCACCACATCGTGCGGCAGCAGGTTGGTGTCGCCGGGGTTCTCGACGCGGACCTTGCGGAGCATCTGCGCGAGGATGACCTCGATGTGCTTGTCGTTGATGGTCACGCCCTGAGCGCGGTAGACGTTCTGGACTTCGTCGAGCATGTACGTCCAGAGCGCTTCCTCGCCCTTGATCCGCAGGATGTCGTGCGGAACGAGCGGGCCTTCGGTGAGGGGCTCGCCGGCGTTCACGTAGTCGCCGGTGTGGACGAGCAGGTGGCGGTCCTGAGGAACGTGGTGATCCTTCTCGAGGCCCGAGTCGGACTTCACGCGGATGGTCATCTTGCCCTTGCGCTTGTCGGAGTGAATCTCAACCAGGCCAGAGATCTCCGCCATGATCGCCGGGTCCTTGGGCTTGCGGGCCTCAAAGATCTCGGTGACGCGGGGGAGACCACCGACGATGTCCTGCGAACCGGCCGCGGAACGCGGCTGACGCGCGAGCATCTGCCCGGCCTTGATGGACATGCCGTCCTTCACTTCCACGCGTGCCTTGGCGGGGAGATAGTGGAAGTCGAGAATGTTCTCTTGAGCATCCACGATGGTGATCTGCGGGTGCTTCTCGCCCTTGTGCTCAACGACGACGAGCGCCTTGCGGCCCTGGCCGGCATCTTCCTCGCGGACGGTTTCGCCGATCTCGATATCGACATACTTGACGATGCCGTCCTTCTCGGCCAGAACCGGCAGACGGTGGGGGTCCCACTTGACCATGACCGTTCCGCGCTTCACTTCCTGGCCGTTCTTGACCATGACAAACGAGCCGTAGGGGACCTTGCTCTTCTCGAGCTCGCGGCCCTTGGCATCCAGCACGGCGATTTCGCCGTTGCGCTTCAGCACGACCTGAACGTCGTTGCCTTCGTCGTCCTTACCGGACACGGCGTTGCAATCGCGAATCTCGACGGTACCGCCGGTGTTGCAGCGGATCTCGTTCTCGAGGGTTTCGCGGGTACCGATGCCGCCGGTGTGGAAGGTACGCATGGTGAGCTGCGTTCCCGGCTCGCCGATGGACTGAGCGGCGATGATGCCCACGGCCATGCCCGGCTCAACCATCTTGCCGGTGGACATGTCCATGCCGTAGTCGAGCGTGGAGCAGCCGGTGCGGCTCTCGCTGGTAAGGGCGGAGCGGACGAAGACGGTGTCGATCCCGAGTTCCTCGATCTTGCGGGCCGCGTCGGCGGAGATCATCTCGTTCTCGCTCACGATGACCTCGTCGGTCTTCGGGTTGACAACGGTGGCGCGGCTGACGCGCCCGACGACCTGATCGCGGAGCGCGACGTCGATCTTCTCGCCCTTGTAGATGGCGCGCTTCATGATGCCGCGCTTGGAGCCGCAATCAAACTCACCGATGATGACGGACTGCGCCACATCGCAGAGCTTGCGGGTGAGGTAGCCCGAGTCAGCGGTCTTGAGCGCGGTATCGGCCAGACCCTTACGCGCGCCGTGGGTTGAGGAGAAGTACTCGAGGATCGTGAGACCCTCGCGGAAGTTGGAGCGGATGGGGGTCTCGATGATCTCACCCGAGGGCTTGGCCATCAGACCACGCATGCCGGCGGCCTGCATGAGCTGGCTGACGTTACCACGCGCACCGGAGTCGGACATCAGATACACGGGATTGAGATAGGGCTTGACGCTCTTGTCGTCGATCGGGGCCTCGGTGCCGTCCTCGTAGCGGCGATCGGCCTTGAGGGTATCGACGAGTGCCTTGGTCACCTGCTCGCGGCAGTGCGACCAGATGTCCAGCAGCTGGTTGTAGCGTTCGCGCTCGGTGATGAGGCCGCGATCGAAGTTCTTCTCGACGCGCTCCACCTTCGTCTCGGCCTCGTCGATGAGGGCCTTCTTGGCCGAGGGAATGCGGAGGTCTGTGATGCCGAAGGAGAGACCTGCGACGGTGGACTGCTTGAAGCCGATCTCCTTGAGACGGTCCAGCAGGTCGATGGTGGCGCGGCGGCCGGCGTAGGCGTACGCATCATCGATGACGCGGGCGCAGCCCTTCTTGCCAAGCACGCAGTTGTAGTACGGCATGCCCTTCTCTAGAATCTCCGAGAAGAGGATGCGACCAACCGAGGTGACGATGCGCCCATTGGCGGGAATCGGCTTGACGGCGTCGCCCTGACCCTCAACGACTTCGGTGAAGCCGTCCATGCGGACAAGGATTCGCTCGTGGATGGTGATGGCGCCCTGGTCATAGGCGAGCAGGGCCTCCATGCGATCCTTGAACTTGGCGAGCTTCTCCACGGGACGCTCGTCGGGCGCCATGATCGTGATGAAGTACACGCCCATGACGATGTCCTGCGAGGGCGAGATGATCGGCTTGCCGTTGGCGGGCGAGAAGATGTTGTTGGTGCTCATCATGAGCACGTGCGCCTCGCACTGGGCCTCAACGGAGAGGGGCAGGTGGACGGCCATCTGGTCGCCGTCGAAGTCGGCGTTGAAACCGCCGCAGACCAGCGGGTGGATGCGGATGGCGTTGCCTTCCACGAGCACGGGCTCGAAGGCCTGGATACCCATTC
>JBKJOD010000222.1:0-4769 GCA_046593245.1 Phycisphaerales bacterium | reverse complement strand
GCCATGTCGGAGTTGCCGAGTTTCTGGTACGCCTCGGCCGCGAGTTGGAAGGCCTTGCTCATCTGCGGGGCGAGCTCGGTGCAGCGGACGAACGAGGTCGCGGCCTCTTCGGTGCGGCCGGCCTCCATCAGCGCTTTGGCCAGCGAGAAATGGGCCATCTCGTTGTCGGGATCGGCCTGGGCCATGTTGGCGAACTGGGAGATGCGGCGTTCAAGGTCACTCATACCCGAACAATAGGTTCGCGCAACCCGTTCGCGTGCCACGGGTTCGCCCGCTGCTCTGAGCAGGCCATCCGTGATGCGCGCGGAGAGCACCCACCAACCAAGGATTCTGGCACGGACGATCGCCCAAGCCCTGGGCAAACCGCCACCACGTCTGATACCCTCCGCTCGGTGCCCACTCCTCTGGAAACATCCCTCGCCGGAATCCCCCTCCGCAATCCCATTCTCCTCGCCGCTGGCACCTGCGGAACGCTCGACGAGTTCGCTGGGGTCATCGACCTCGCCCGAATCGGCGGTCTCGTCACCAAGTCCATCACACGCCAGCCGCGCGATGGCAATCAGACGTGGCGGATCATCGAGACGCGCCATGGCGGGATGATGAACGCGATCGGGCTGGCGAATCCCGGTATTGATGGGTTTGAGGAGCACTATCTGCCGCGTGCGGCGGGGATGCCGTGCGTGGTCATCGCGTCGGTGGCGGGGTATTCGGTGGAGGATTACGTCGCGGTGGCGGCGGTGTTTGATGAGTGGGGGCGAGCGGGCGGACCCGGCACCGATAGCTCGCAAAGCCGAGCAATCGGTGGCACGCCGTCGAAACCATCGCTCGATGCGATCGAGCTTAATGTGTCATGTCCGAACGTCAAGCAAGGGTGTGACTTCGGGTCTTCGCCAGCGGCGATCAAGGAAGTGGTTGCGGAAGTCCGGAAGGTGGTGAGGCGTGCGAAGCTGATTGTGAAACTATCGCCGTGGCCGATGGGGTTGCCGGACATCGCGCGGGCGGCGATCGAAGCGGGCGCCGATGCGCTGACGATCTCGAACACCATGCCCGCGATGGCGATCGATGTGGAAACGCGAAAGCCGCGGCTGGCGAATGTGACGGGTGGGCTTTCCGGTCCGGCGATCCATCCGATCGCGGTGAAGCTGATTCACGATGTGTATCGGCAGGTCGCCAAGCCCGCGAACATTCCGATCATCGGCGCGGGTGGCGTGCTGCGCTGGGAAGACGCAGCAGAGTTCATCCTTGCCGGCGCGACGGCGGTGCAGATGGGAACCGCGCTGTTTGTCGATCCGCGCTCGCCGGTGAGCGTGGCGAAGGGGCTGGGAAAGTGGGTGCGAAAGCAGGGGTGTGCGTCGGTGGGGGAACTGATAGGGGCGGTGCGCATTCAGTAGTTGGTATTGATGTGAACAACATGCGCCTATTCGCAGGAGTCGCTCAAACCATCGCTCATGCCCGGCATGTGGCTCAGGCCGCCTACTTGCCCGCCTTCGCATGGCGCACGCCGGTGATGATGAGCGTGGTTATCCCACTGCCCAGCAGCAACAGCGCGAGCAGGATCACGCCGATGGCACCAAGCCCGAGCGCCGCCTCCCGATGAGATTGATCAGGCGTGATGGCGATGATCTGACTGGTGCTGAAGGTGCCCTTGACCTCCACGGTGTATCCGCCCTTGAAATCCGCGGCGAACAGTGCCGCGCCGTTGCGGGTGGAGTGCATGGTTGTGCAAGTGAGTTCCTCGGTCGGGCGGCGCGCCGGGACATCCGACCAGTTCGGGCTGGTGACGACAATAGTGATGTCGTCGGGAATCGTCGGCGTGTTGGCGGTCATTGCGCCGCCCTCGGGCTCATCCACCCAGATAACCTGCTCGCCGGGTTCGGTGATCAGCACCGTTGCCTTGCCGGGGGGCTTGAAGGTGAAGCCGACTGGCGCCTGGATGGAGAGGCCCATGACCATCAGCCCGCCGCAGGGAATGACGATGCCGAGCATGAGCAGGAAGGAACCGGCGAGATAACCGAGCCACCAACGTGGGCGACGATACTCGGTGCCGTCTTCATTGGCGTAGTAGAACTGTTCGGGCATGGGCCCAAGATACCGAAAACCGGGCGGCAATCAAGTGCCGCGTGATCAGGATTCGATGGCTGAGGCGGGCTGAGCGGCTTCTTCTCGCATCGCACCGAGCGCCTTGCGCAGGGCTCCGCTGGGGCGAGGTTCGGGTGCGGACGCGCCGTTGGGAACCGGCTCGGACTTGGGCTTACGAGAGCGATTCGCGGGTGGCGGTTCGATCGCGACCAGCGCACTGCTCGGCGCGGCGGTAAAGGCGTGGTCGGTGTGGACGACCTGATCGATCGCGGATTCCTCGGCGGCGTCCGCGTCGTGCGCGGCCTGCACCGCACTGGCAGCGATGTCGCCCTTCTCGGAGACCTGATCGATCTTGACGGTGACGCGCTTGGAGACGCCGCGTTCCTGCATGGTCACGCCGTACAGGCGATCCGCGCTGGCCATTGTCCGCTTGCGGTGGGTGATGACGATGAAGTGCGAGTGATCGAGGAACTTGTGAATGGCGTGGCAGAAGCGCTCGACGTTGGCCTCATCCAGCGCGGCATCCACTTCGTCCAGGATGCAGAAGCAGCTGGGCTTGCTCTTGAAGATGGAGAGCAGCAGGGCGATGGCGGTCATGGTCTTCTCGCCGCCGGAGAGCTGGTTGATGGAGCGAGGCTCCTTGCCCGGCGGCTTGGCGATGACTTCCACGCCGGACTCGAGCCAGTCGATCTCGTCGGTCTGGATCTTCTCGCCGTTCGGGCCTTCCTTGACGAGACCCATGAGCCGGACCTCGGCCTTGCCGCCGCCGAAGAGCAGGCGGAACATGCCATCGGGTGCGCTGAAGCGCTGCTGGATGAGCTCGAAGGTCTCCTTGAAGCGCTGCTCGCTGGCGATGTTCAGCTTGCCGATGAGTTCGATGAGCTGGATGCGGGCGGCGTCGATGTCCGCGACCTGCTTGATGAGGTCCTCGTTGCGGGCGGTGAGGAGATTTTCCTCCTCGATCGCGTCGAGGTTCACGTTGCCGAGTTCGCGGATGGCCTTCTTCAGTTCATCGATGCGAGGTGTGGCGATCGCGTGGTCGACGCGGACGAGCGTGCCGAGCTGGGTGTCATCCAGCGCGGCGCGGTAGTCCGCGTGCTCACGCGGCAAATCCATGCCGAGTTCCTGCTGGGAGCGGTCCTCGAGGTTCTCGCGTTTGACCTCGATCTCGCGGCGGGCGACTTCCAGCGAGTGCCAGTCGCGCTCGATGTGCGTGGCCTGCACGCGGGCGATGTTGACGCGCTCGCCCAGGTCGGTGGCGGCGTTGATCGCGGCGGCGAGCTCTTCGCCGATCAGGGTTGCGTCTTCCTGGGCCGCGGCGGCCTCGGCGATGGCGTTCTGGATGGTGGTCTCGGCCTCGGCCAGCACGTGCTGGTGCTGCGCGAGGGCATCGCGGCGATGCTGGACCTGGCTCTGCAGATGGCGGCGGCGGCGCTCGGCCTCATCGGAAGCCGAGTCCTGACGCTGCTTCTCGCGGCGGGCGGCGGTGAGTTGCTCGCTGGCGCGGCCCGCGTGGACCTTCGCGCTGGTGAGCTTCTCGGTGGCGGCGTCGGCATCACGGGTGGCCTGCTCGATTCGCGCATCCAGCGCGGTGGCGTGCTCCATCTGCTCGTCGTACAGACGGCGGAGCTTGTCGGCACGCTCGCCGGTGGACTGCTGCTCCTGCTCCACGCTGGCGCAGCGGTCTGAGAGGGATTGCACCTCGTGGGCGAGGTTGGTCTGCTCCCGCTGCAGGCGGGAGAGGTCGGAGGCGAGACGTTCGATCTGCGATTCCGCGCCGACGAGTTCGCGGTTGAGCGTGGCGACCTGCTTGCGGAGATCACCTTCGCGCTGCGAGAGCTCGGCGGCCTGGGCATCCGCGCTGGCGAGCGCGATGCGGCCCTCGTCAAGCGTGATGCGCACGGTTTCGAGTTCGGCCTGCAATGCGGAGAGTTCGCTGGCACGCTGCAATACGCCGCCGGACTCCGCGCCGGTCGGCCCGGCGAGAACGCGACCGTCGGATTCCATCACGCGCCCATCGGGCATGACAAAGCGGGCGTTCTGACCGGCGAGCGGGCCCGCGCTCAGGAGCAGCGCGGCATCCAGATCGCGCACGAGCAGCGTGCGATCCAGCAGACGATCGAGCAATGCCGTGACGTGCGTGGGACGATCGACGCCGGGCTTGGGCGCAACCATATCGCGCACGCGCGAGACCGCGCCCATCAGGCCGCCGACGGTTCCTGTGATTTGGCTCTGCTCGGTGGTCCGGCTCTCCGAGCCGCACGAATCTGATTCTGCGTCCAGTTCGGAGGACTGGACTACCCCGTCATCAATCTGCCCCAGCGGATCAGTGGGCATGAACGCCACGCGCCCGGGAAGCGCGGCGAGTTCATCGACGCTCGGGACATCGAGCATCGTGCCGACGACGAGGGCTTGGAGCGAAGGCCCCAGCGCGGCCTCGACGACGGCCGCGTGTTCGCGGGAGACGTGGAGGAAGTCCGAGAGCACGCCGCGCACGGCGGTGAAGCCCTTGCCCTGCGCCTTCTGCTTGAGAACGAAGCGGACGGAATCGCCCAACCCCGCGCCCTTGTCCTGCATCTCCTGCAGCGTGGCGCGGCGGGAGTCGATGCGGACGAATGTCTGCTGGGTTTCGGCAACCTGGCGTGTGAGTCCCTGGCGATCCTCGCCGAGCTTGCTGAGTGCATCTTGCG
>JBKJOD010000102.1:0-3433 GCA_046593245.1 Phycisphaerales bacterium | reverse complement strand
TGCGATCCCGAACTTCCTTGCCATGCAGGCTCGTGCGAAGGAAGGCTCCACGAAGGCGAACATGCACACCTTTCAGTTGGCTGCGGAAGATTACGTCGTCACGAACGATGGTGTGTGCTCGAACGATGTGTCGCTCATCGCCTCGCGTCTCCAGCTCAATGGGGCCAAGTTCCGGAACCCCTTCGACAAGACGATCGGGGTGGGCGGCGCCTACGAATACCAAGGCACGTGGACAGTGCCCCTGGTGACCACCGGGATTCCGGGGATCGTCGCCTACGGTGACTCGTCGACCTATCGGTACCAGATCGTCGGGCACGGCAAGGCGACTGACTTCAATTTCGTCCTGACCAGCGGACTTTGAAAGATTCGCCGAGATCTGGCGCCACGCCCCAGACCCGGCCCTGACTCAAGGAACTGACCACGAGTACGCGCGCCGGGTTCCCAGGCGAGCGTCCGGCCCTCGATTCCATCCACGGAATCGGGGGCGGATTTGTTTCGCCCCCTCACGCTGAGCCTGTGCCGCGGCACAGGCATTGCACTCCAGCAGTCCGCGGCCGTCGAACGAAGTCCACCGGCCACTGAACATGATGGTGTGCAACGAGTTCCGAAAATGAAGGGGCGCTCCGATGCCGCAGGATCCAATCTCAACCACGACCAATCGCATTGCACATCGGCCAGCGGATGGCCGTTCGGCATTGCAGGACGCACGACCGGACGCATTGAGCGCGGTCTGTATCCGTGGGTTGTGCAAGGAGTACCGGAATCCTTGGACGATGCAGATCTCGCGAGGGCTGCAGCCTCTCGACCTCGACGTTCACCGCGGCGAGGTGTTCGGCTATCTGGGACCCAATGGGGCCGGCAAGACGACCACACTGAAGATCCTCAATGGGCTCCTGAAACCTACACGCGGGCAGGCGTGGCTGATGGGACTCTCGATTGACTCGGTCGAGAGCCGCCGCAGCCTTGGCTTCCTGCCCGAGCAACCTTACTTCTACGACTACCTGAACGGCATGGAGTACCTCGAGTTCGTGGCGCAACTCTCGGGGATGCTCGCACAAGAAGCTCGGCTGGCCGCAAGACACTGGCTCGGGCGTGTGGGATTGGGCGATCGCGAGAGGCTGGTGCTTCGCAAGTATTCCAAGGGCATGCTCCAGCGCCTTGGGTTGGCGGCCGCGCTGGTTCACAAGCCTGACCTGGTCATCCTCGATGAGCCGATGAGCGGTCTCGACCCCTTTGGCCGTCGCGATGTTCGTGACCTGATCCTCGAGCAGCGGGACCGTGGAGCCACCGTGCTGTTCTCTTCGCACATCCTGCCCGACGTCGAGATGCTCTGCGACCGGGTCGCAATCTTGTTGCAGGGTCGCTTGGAGCGTGTCGCCACCGTAGGTGAACTGGTGGACGGCCAGGAGAGTCGAGTGGAGGTGCGTGTGGCAGGCTCACCGCTTCTCGAACTACCGAACGCAATCGCCAGCATGCTCACCCGTGAGCAGCGAGGCGGGGAGACCCTCTTCACGTTGCAGCAGCCGGAGTTGGTTCAGCCATTCCTCGCGATGCTCGTCCATCACCACGCCGAGGTCCGCGCGGTGACGCCGCAGCGCAGCACCCTGGAGCAACTCTTCATGGCGGCGGCCGAGAATGCGGCCATCCATGCCACGCCAGCGACCCCGGCGAAGAGGTCCGCATGACCGCCCTATTGATTGCACAGAATACGTTCCGCGAAGCGATCCGCGATCGCGTCCTGGCTGGAGTGGTCATGGGCGGCATCTGCCTTCTGGCGCTCACACAGGTGGCCAAGCCCCTCGCCATGGGCGAGGGGCTGCGCTTGACTGTGGACCTCGGGCTGTCGGTGATCAGCATGCTGGGGCTGCTCGTCGTCCTGATGGTCGGCACCAGCCTGGTCGCGAAGGAGATCGAGCGGCGCACGATTTTCAACCTCCTGTCGCGGCCGCTTCCGCGGCCGGTGTATCTGATTGGCAAATGGCTCGGCCTATCGGGCGCGCTCTGGGCCGTCTCGGCGATTCTCGGCGTGGCCTTGTGGCTCCTGCTGGTGATGATGGGCCACGCGGCGTATGGATCATCGATCGCGCAGGCGGTCTACCTCGCAGGGCTCGAGCTCTCGGTGGTCACCTCGCTCGCGGTCATGTTCTCGGCCCTGTCCACTCCGGTGCTGTCGTCGCTCTACACGCTCGGGTTCTTCCTTGCGGGGCAATGGAGCGATGACCTGCGCCAGTTCGCTGTCAAGGCGCCCGGGTCGCTGCGAGTGATGCTGGAAGTGATGGCGAATCTGTTGCCGAACCTGAGCCTCTTCAACATGAGGACGTTGGCTTCGGGCGGCGACTCCACCACGATCCTGCATCTTGGCGTGGCCACCGCGTACGCTGCGCTGTACTGCGGCTGCGTGCTGGCATTGGGAGCGGCGGCGTTCGAATCGCGGGACTTCAAGTGAGCGAGGCACCCGCGGTCTTGGCAGCACCGGCGCTGCGCGCGGTCCGTGTCCGAATGGTGATCGCGTGGGGCGTGGCGCTGGCATTCGGCAGCGGAATGTTTCATGTGGCCGCTTGGAGTGCTCGTGCTCTGCCGCGTCCCTCTCCGCTCGAGGAATTGGCGTACTACCCCTCTGGCGAGCATCTGGAGCGGGTCACTTTTGGTCACCGCGAGTCGGCTGCCGATCTGGCCTGGCTTCGAGCGGTGCAGTATTACGGGGCGCACCGAGCAACGGATAACCGCTTCGACCGCCTGGCGCACGTCTTCGACATCTTGACCTCGCTCGCACCGCATTTCCGCAATCCCTACATCTTCGGGGCCTTCTCGCTGGCGCAGGAAGGATTCGATTTCCCCCGCGCAGAGGCCCTGCTGCAAAAAGGAATCGCGAACAACCCCACCGATCCCTACCTCGCCTACGAGATGGCGTTCCTTTACTACGTCAAGCCGGGCGGCCGCGATCTGGTCAAAGCAGCGGAGTACTTCGAGCGCTCGGCGCGCCTGCCGGGGGGCTATCCCGCAGGGCGTCGGTTCGCGGCCTACTGCCGACAGCACTCGGGCGACCTTGCGACGGCGTACAGCCTCTGGTCGCAGGTCAAGGAGACGTCGGACAACGCCTATCTGCGCGAGATCGCAGTGAAGGAGATGAATCGGATCCAGGCCGCCATCGTCACCGGGCGAAAGGAGTTGGCCGTCCAGAAGCTGTCCACGCCGGTGGTGATCCTCGATCACGTGCAGAAGGGCCACCCATAGGCTCCAGCACCCACGGCGTCAGGATGCATGACCTCGTGAAGAACGCACTTCAGATTCATCCGCCAGTGGCCGATTCACTGGATGGCAGCAGTCGGAACGTGACGAAGGCTCGCTCATGTTCCTGGTCGTGGACGGATGCGTCAGCACCCATGAGCAGACCGCCAGAGGCCCGCACCGCATTCAGGGAGTGAACCCATGC
>JBKJOD010000080.1:0-3400 GCA_046593245.1 Phycisphaerales bacterium | reverse complement strand
GTTCGCCTGCTTCTGCTGAATGACATCCGCGAAGTATGGGTCCAGCAGCAGGTTGGCCAGGCTGGGTTTGGTGCCGAACGCCTCGGTGATCTTCTGCAGGAAGCGGGCCCGGATGATGCATCCGCCGCGCCAGATCTGGGCGATCTCGCCGAAGTGCAGCCCCCACTTGTTCTCCTTGCCCGCCGCGGCCATGAGCGCAAAGCCCTGCGCGTACGAGCAGATCTTGGAGCAGTACAGTGCATCGCGGACAGCATCCACCCAGTTCTCTGCGCCCGAGCCGACTTTCGTGGCATGATCGTGATGCCACTGCACGCTGGGCATCTCCGGGGCCTTGATGACCTTTGATGCCGCGACGCGCTCTTCCTTGATCGCGCTGACGCAGCGCGCGAAGACGGCCTCGGCGATGGTCGGCGCAGGCACACCCAGGTCCAGCGCGCTCACGCTCGTCCATTTGCCTGTGCCCTTCTGCCCGGCCGCGTCCAGCACGACATCCACAAACGGCTTGCCCGTGATCGGATCCATCTGCTTGAGAATGTCGGCGGTGATCTCGATGAGGAACGAGTCCAGCTCGCCGGTGTTCCAGCCCGCGAAGACCTTGGCCATGTCGCCGGTGCCCAGCTCCAGCACATCGCGCATGAAGTGATAGGCCTCGCAGATGAGCTGCATGTCGCCATATTCGATGCCGTTGTGCACCATCTTGACGTAGTGCCCAGCACCCCCGGGACCCATGTACGCAGTGCAGGCAACCGCGCCCTCGGCCTTCACGGGCTTGCCGCGGGCCGCGCCCGCGATCGGCTTGCCGGTCTTGGCATCCACCTTCGCGGCCACCGCCGTCCAGATCGGCTTGATCAGTTCCCATGCCGTCGGATCACCACCCGGCATGAGCGAAGGGCCAAATCGTGCGCCCTCTTCGCCGCCAGAAACGCCCGAGCCGACGAACAGCAGGCCCTTGGCCTTCAGCGCGCCCTCGCGCCGCACCGTGTCGTCCCATTCCGCGTTGCCACCATCGATGATGCAATCGCCTTGGTCCAGCAGCGGGACAAGTCCGTCGATCACCGCGTCCGTGCCCTTGCCGGCCTTGACAAGAATGATGATCCGACGCGGCCGCTTGATGCTCTTGACAAAGTCCGCCAGTTCCGCGCCGGGCACAATCGCGCCGCCCGGGCCTATTACGTTTGCCGGGTTCTCGCGGACGAACTCTTCTGTGACGCTCGTGGTTCGGTTGTAAACGGCAACCTTGAAGCCGTGGTCCGCCATGTTGAGCGCGAAGTTCGCCCCCATGACCGCCAGGCCCACAAGCCCAACATCCGCGCTGTTTGCCGCCGGTATCGATAGTGCCATTGCTGATAACTCCGCATGCTTATCGGCGGATCTCGCCGCGGACTGTGCCTCACACGTCCGAGATGTAAAGAATCACGTCCGAAAAAGCGTAGCAGGTGAGTTATCCGGACCCGAAGCGCGTGAACCGGCTCTCCCAGCCCCGTGCAGGATCAATTTTCTGACCGCGCGCAATCGTCCCTGCGCCCCTGAGCGCCTTCACGGCTTAACAGATTCAAAAGCCACGCTCACTCCCGCCACACATCCACAAAGTCCACCAGCACCCCGCTCGAACCCGCGCCATCAGTGGGGGGGTCCACGCGCAGGTTCGGCAACTCGATATCCGGGAACCCGCGATACACCTCATCCGCCGGCAGATCATCCTGAATCAGACGCCCGTCCAGCGCATGCACGCTGTAGCGCGGCCCGTCATTGGTCCCCCAACACTTGAGAATGTGCTCGCGACCTTCCAGCGTTCCCAGCAGTTTCCAGCCCTTTGGGTGCGACTGCAACGCGGGTACCGCAGCCCGGGTGAGCGTCTGCGTGTGCGGATTCGTATTCGCCCGCGCCCCCTGCGGCTCCGGCTTGATCACACTCGCGGCCCCAATGAACAGCGCGGCCGCCCCCAGCACAAGAAGCACCCGCTTCCCACGCCGCAGCAGCCCGCAAGATTGATCGTGCGTCTGGTCCATGCTCCGGCTATCGGCCGTTTCCGACGGTTCCTGAACCCATTGACCGGGGTACCGCCCAATATTCGACCCCCGCCACGCCCTGTAATTCCGCCCCGAACCGGCTACGATCGACCTCCTCTAAGGCCCCGTCGTCTAGCCTGGTCCAGGACACTACCCTTTCACGGTAGTGACATGGGTTCGAATCCCATCGGGGTCATTCCGACGCCTCGCACGCATGTGTGGGGCGTTGTGCGTTTTGCGGCACCGGACACACGCCCGCCACGATCGATCTCAGTCCATCTGTTTGAACAAGTCCAGGAAGCGATTCTCGTACTTGGCGAACATACCCAGCGCGTCGAGCTCGCGCTTCAGGGCAACGCTGCGCGTCCGATCCTTTCGCGCCGCCGCGAAGAGTCCCTCGATCCGTTCCCGCGTCGCGAAGTCCGGTTCTCGGCGGGCATCGTCAGCCGCTGGCTCGTCCTCTGCGCTCCGCGTGATCTCCTCGTCGGAGGCCTCACCCACATCAAACTCTCGGATCGGCGATACGGACTGCTGGGCATCCGGCCGCTGCTGCATGTTCGCGAGCATCTCAAGCAACACGCGATCCACCTGCTGGGTCTGCGCGTCGAGCTCCGCAGTATCCAGCGACACTCCTGAAATGCGACCGAAGACCTCAAGAACATGTTTCACCGCCTTGGGGTTCTGAATCTGCGCTCCGTAGAACGGAATCTCACCCAGCAGGCAGAGCCCCGGAATGCCACGATACATGGCCGCGCCAAGCAGCACGCCGTTCAATCCGCCGATCTGCGCCTCGTCCAGTGTCTTCACGCCTACCGCAACAGCTTCGTCGATCAACTTCTGATCCGTGCCCGCCGCGAACACCGACGGCGTCGCCGTCGGATGCATCTGCGATCCGAAGGATGCAAAGGTTGCCAGCCGGTCGACACCCATCTCCCTTGCCCGCCCCAGCAACTCGTGCGCAAATCCATACGCACCCGCGGCCGGTTGAGCCTCGCCGATGAAGACCGTCAGCTTCCCCGCATCGCCCGGAAGATTTCCCGTGAAAAACATGTTCTTCGGCAGCCGCGGCTTCCCGATCAGCCCGTGCTTGACGTGGACGGCCTGCACATCAAAGTGATCGTGCGGCGCGAGTTCTCCCGCGGGTTGGAGGTGCAGCGCTCGAATGAGATGTGCTGCGCCCGCAAGGGCCACCCCTGCCATTCCGGGCCACGCCGCAATCAACCAGTGCTGCGGATGAGTTTGACGGGAAATATGGTCGGACATCGCGAGCATCCTCCAGAAGCGTTCGCCGTCAAAACGGCAGGCCCGGCGGGCCAATGAACGCGTCTGCAGGCGGAAGATGCAAACCAGATGCCGATCCGGCCACTCCCGATATCGCCAAACAGCGTGCG